>NZ_DJHG01000130.1:0-30048 GCF_002432955.1 Mesotoga sp. UBA5825
TGGTGAATGTCCCCTCTGTCAAGTACAATGCAGAAAATCTAGAGTCACTCACTTTAGAAAACATGGAGGCGAGAGGGTTCTACCTGGAGGAAGAAGTCAACGAATCCTACGTTTTCGTGGTGAATGTCCCCTCTGTCAAAGATAATGCAGACAATCTAGAGTCACTCACTTTAGAAAACATGGAGGTCAGAGGTTTCTACAGAGAAGGCGAAGAATACGAAGATCCCTCATTCTACTATTTCGCATCTTCGGTCTCTTCTTTGAAGTACGAAGGATATGACACAGACCCAATCACTCTGGAGAATATGGCCGCAAGAGGATTCTACAGAGAAGGGGAGGAAGAGGGGGATCCCTCATTCTACTATTTTGCATCTTCTGCCTCTTCATCTAAGGAAGAATCTGAACCCGTAGAAGCAGTCGACGGCTTCTACAGTGAATGTGAGGAAGAAGAGGAGTACAGCGTATTCATAAGCGCCTTTACCTCCGCTCCCTTGGATGATGTGAAAGTTAAGGCGATGAAGGTCTTCGCAAGCACCGTAAACACTCTCAGCAAAGGAGACATCTACGTCAGGATCTTTCATACTAATAACCGTAGTTCCAAAGAACTTCTTTCCGGTGTAATCAACGGAACGGAATTGATGGCATTTGATTGTAACCTGTGCACGATATCTGACTCTCTGTTTCTGCCCGAACTCTCGATTTTCACAGCCGCTTATCTCTTTGGGGACCTGGAACACATGGACAGGGCAACGGATAGTGAAATCATGGCAGAGATTTTCGACAGAGTTGCTGCCACGGGAATAAGAGTCCTCGATAACTGGTATTGTGGAAGCCATCAGCTCTTTCTGAACCAAACCATAGGAAGTATGGAAGAGTCTTCAGCACTTGCGGGGCTGAAACTCTGCTCAAGCTGTTACCCCGGATCATATGACGCCTGCAAAGCTCTTGGTGCAACTCCCGTCTATATGGGTCAGAACACTTTAAAGGAAGCAATGAGCTGTGGTGCGGTTCAGGGTGCTGAGATGCTTCTTGAATGCATTACAGCTGAAGAATGCATCGATTCGATAAAGACCGTAATACTCACCGGACATCAGATAGAATCGATCAACCCGGTAATTAGCGAGGCTACATGGAGGATGCTGAACGACAAGCAGAAGAACTGGATTCTGGAGGCGCTGCACATAGCGAGATCATACATGGAAACGGAAGTTCTTGCACGTGAAGCCAAGATAATCGGAGAACTCGCCCAGAAATACGGTGTCCAGGTCTTGGTACCATGTAAGGCCGGGTTGCTACAACAGGCGGCAACCTACTATTCCCAGAATCGTTTCTCTGCCGTGTGGGGTGAAGATACATACGTCCGAATACATGCAGCCTCGGAAGGGATGTAACTCAGCAATCAATGAAGAGGATACTCTGCAGATTCGAGATACCTCTCTAGAGTAGTTTTACTATCTGATCAAGCTGCCCTTCACTCGTTTTGAACGTTTGAGGGGCAGTAATTTAATACGACCAAGCAAAGACATCCGAAAGATTCCAGTCATGGAAAAGAGATCATGAAAGCGTTCGCTTGTCCGGGATATAAGATCACTACTGGTTTATTAACCTTTGCTCTCGTTTCACCTTGCAATCGTGAAGTACATAATCAGTCCCACAACCGCCGTGATACCTAATAATTATAAGGAATAATCGAAAATCCAAACATTCTCACCTCCATCGAATTCATATGCTGCTAAGTATTCTACTCTCTTTCATTCCAAAGCTTTCCTGCTATTCAACAGTTCTTCATATTGGGGCCAGATCTCTTCAAGTCTTTCAGAAGGAGTCTGTCGGATCAATCTCGATTCAAATTTCAAAGATTCCCTTTCCACTCCAAGCATCTGCCAAAACTCTCTCTTGAACTGCACGAAGTCAAACTTCTCGCCAAGCATTTTTCTTGCGATATCTTCATAATGCAGAAAGTCGAGATACTTCGTGTTGAACAAATGTGTCTCTTCGCCTTCTTCAACGTCTATTTCTTCACCAAGGAAAAGAGCCTTCAGATACTCTAGATTGCTTCTTATAAGATTCCCAGCGACGATGCCAGAGTGTCCGGAAATAACTGTCTGACATGACGATTCAAGTATAGTCTTCAAACTCTCCATGAACGTGATCAGATCGTTCCAAAGAGTAAGTGGCAGAGGATCTTCCACAAGATCTCCCAAGAAGACCACCGACTCTCTTCTATCCAGACATATTGAAGAACACAGCGTATGCCCGGGCATATAACGAAACTCTATGTCGTCATCTTCAAAGACTAGTCTATCGCTGAAGGTAATGCCGGGAAGTCTTTTCAAAACTTCTCCGTCTTGAAATCTCTCTAGATTTTCGAAATCGTAATCCCATCTCTCTTCCATTCTTCTCCTAGCAAATTCATGAGCCACGATTTCGCACCCTTCGAATGCTCCGTTTCCCCAGATGTGGTCATAATCCGAATGTGAGTTGAAGATTACAAGATCCTTTCTGGGAGTCTCCTGGATGTAGTTCTTGACAACACTCATGGATCTGTTCCCCAGAAACGTGTCACACAAATAGAATCGATATCTGCCTTCTATCAAGTAAACAGATGTCTCTCCAGTCATCGGGGAGTCTCCGTCCTGAAAGGTAAACAAAACTCCCCTGCTGCCAATCTGCTGGATCTTCAAAGCTCTACCCTCCTTTATTCTGCAACCGCAAAGACTCGCGCTACAGAGGAGTCGGCATGGATCTTAAGGGGAATCGCAAAGACTTTGATATGCTCATAGTTCGCGATTCTTTCAAACCCCGTGAGGTTTTCTGCGATCAAACAGCCTCCATTGAATAGAATTCTGTGAATATCGAAGGGATACCTGTCAGGAGAGGATGAATCGAAACCAACAAGCCGGGTTCTCCGCTTAACCAGAAACTCGGCGAGCTCCATCGTCAGATAGGGGTTGTTGACGAAATAATCCTCACTTCCAAAAAACACGTCACGGCCCGTCCAGAACAAGACTATCGCCTCCAGAGGTACTTCTTTTTCATACTCCGACTTCATTCTTATCTCCGTTTCGCCCCTCACGTCCAGTAAAATACCTTTTCCGATGAAGCTGCCGATATCAATCTCGTCAATATATGTGTCAGACTCTGTCAAATGCATGGGTCCGTCAATGTGCGTTCCCGAGTGCATACTTATTCTCAGCCTGTGATTGTTGAACCCATCTTTTGCCAGATCCCTGGATCTGATCAACTCAGTCTCTTCATCGCCTGGATAGACAGCCTGGCCGTGTTCAATTGCTCTTGAAAGATCGAAGAATTTCTCCACAGTCCTCACCTCTCGAACTACATGCTAGTATGAGAATATCACATCTCAGGCCGGTTGCAGATCAAGAATCAGGTGGGGATGTCGAGAGAGTAATGCTGAGCATATCGGAATATTTGAAATCGATAGATTATATGATATGATTAATACGTTCGAAAACATTGAGAGGAGGGACACCAATGAGAAAAGGAATTGCCTTAATGCTGTTGCTTCTTCTTGTTTCGGTTTTTGCCGTTGCGGATATCGCTACCTCGGTTGATCTAGCACAAGAGATAGCCAACACTGCAAACGAACAGATTGAGTCGCTGATTGAAGTGGCGGTAGAGAAGTCCGAGAAATTCACGGTGCTTTATACTGAAAGAGGCATGTCACAAAACGCATATGAAACCCTAATAGACAATCTAGGCAATGAACTCGCCAGTAAGGCTCTGAGAATTTCTCAGGATGCGATAGCGAGAATCGAAGAGCTTGGTTGCAAAGCCATCTGTTACTATGTACCGGTGAAGCTCGGCTACAAGGTCTTTCTAATAGATCCGATACTGATTATCGACGACTAATCAAGTCATGCGAGTTAAAGTGAGCTTTAGATGCCGTAGTCATCTACGGCATTTTTTCGTTTTAGGCAAACTATGCGTCTTTTGTGATACACTGTACTAGATTATAGTTTTTATTGTGATGCTCTTTTTGGGGGAATGAATGGAAGGGTTCAAAGTCTGCAAATCTAACGAAGCGATCGAAACGGTTGTCCAAAAAAACTCTTCTCTGTCTCTTCTGGCTCACGGCGACGGAGTAGAGATTTCAGTTTATGAACTCAAGTCGGGAGTCGTCACTTTTCTGGATACCTTTGCGGGTGGAGATCTTCTTGAATTCTATTATGTGATCGAAGGAAAGATTTCCTGCAACTCCTCCGATGAAGAAGTTCATCTTGGCCATGGCGACTACTTCTACGCCCACAATCTTAAGGCTCCAATTGAGCTGAAACCCCAAACGGATGTCAAGCTTCTGCATATTTCTTCAAGACCTTTGTTCAAGCACATCAGCAAGAATATCTCGGTGATGAAGAGTATTCTTTCTCAAGTTGAGATAAAGGACTCATACACCCACGGACATGGGAAAAGAGTCAGAGATGTATCGCTTGCCATAGCAAGAAAGCTAGGCGTCCCTCCAGAGAAGCAAGAGAACATAGCGATGGGAGCCCTTTTCCACGACATCGGAAAGATCAAAATCGAGGACTCGATACTGAAGAAACCCTCAAGATTAACCAAAGAGGAGTTCGAGAGAATTAAGCTTCACCCGGTGTTTGGCTGTCAGATGGTAAAAAACAGCTTTCTAGAAGATACTCACGACATCATCAGACATCATCACGAACGCGTAAATGGCTCCGGATATCCCGACGGATTGAAGGGAGATGAAATATCGCTGGAGGCCAGAATAGTAGCTGTAGCCGACTCATTTGACGCAATGACGTCGCGAAGACCGTACAGAGATGCAATGAGCTGCAAGGGTGCTCTTGAGGAACTGAAGTCCCAGGCGGGCACCCAATATGATCCCGAGATTGTGAGCGCTCTTGAGAGCTGCATTCGGGAAGGACTTGTTTAGTCTAATATCTTGCGTATTGAACGATCCCGTAATAGCCGATAACTACCTCAATTTCCCACCTACCTGATGTAAGAAAGAGCCATCATTATTAAAGATTCGGTAGCTTCATCTTCCTCAAAAGGCAGAGGCCTCAAATGGTGTTACTGATATAATTCAGTAGAGGTGATCAGTATGGGAGCGTTTTCGATCGTTGTTACAATAAGTGACAGGAAACTCCTCAAGTCTGTAGAGATGGCCGGGGCTTCGGCGATAAGAATAAACTCATCACATGTGACTCTTGAGGACCTCCAGAAGTTCGTGTCTTACTACGAGGAAAACTGCTCGCTTCCATTGTATATTGATCTCCAGGGAGCAAAGCTTAGACTATCGCGCAGCCAGCGGGTAATCGAACTAAAGGCCGGAGAACAGGTGATTCTGGGTAGTAAATGTTCGGAACTCAGGGGTATACTGATAGACCCGAGATCTTTGTCATATCTCTCCCCGGGGATTAAAGTCTCCATAGAAGATGGCAGAATAGAACTCCAGGTGCTAAAGACGGAAGCCGATTGCGCAAGAGCTATGGTCCTGAGAGGAGGAACAATAAGACCTTCCAAAGGAATGAACATCTCGCCGCACCCCATAAATCAGATCGAGCTTTCATCGAGAGACATAGAAATTGTGCTGACTACTAAGAAATATGACTTCATAAGATACGCTCTTTCATTCGTCTCAAGTCCAAGTGAAGTAATCGAACTGAAGGATCTTTCCGGAAGAGCTGTGGCATCGAAGATCGAAAGGGAGCTACCCTTCTCGAAAATCGAGGAAATCTCCGCTTCAAGCGACGAGCTCTGGTTATGCCGTGGAGATCTCGGAGCGCAGCTGGGGCCGAGAGGGCTTGTAGACTTCTATGACTATTTTTCGGCAAATATTAATGATCTTTACAAGCCGGTTCTGATGGCAGGGGAGGTTCTGGAGCACATGGTAGAACACCCTTTCGCTACGAGGAGTGAACTGTGCCACTTAAAGGACGTTCAGAGAAAGGGGTTTTCAGGTGTCGTCCTCTCGAATGAAACTGCTTACGGTTCCTTCCCTATTGAGACAATTAAGACCGTTCTGGAGGTTACTTCGGATGAATGAGATAATATTGGACATCGCCAACTCGCTGGCTTTACCAAGATGGAAAGTAGAAAACGCAGTCGAACTGCTCGAAGAAGGGAAGACGATTCCATTTATCGCTAGATACAGAAAGGAAAAGACTGGAGAGTTAAATGAGATACAGTTAAGAGAGATTTCCGATGCTCTCGAGTATTCGAAAAAACTGAGTTCCAGAAAAGATGAGGTTCTTAGGATAATCGAGGAAAAAGGCAAGCTTACTGATGAGCTGGAAGCAAGCATCAAAGGAGCAAAGAATCTTCAGTTAGTTGAGGACCTCTATCTTCCCTTCAAATCAAAGAAGAAGACCAGAGCCGACAAGGCAAGGGAGAAAGGGCTCCAGCCTCTAGCGGATTTCCTTAAATCTTCGAGAATCAAAGATGAGGTTTTTGTCTTCACTTTCATAAATGCAGAACAGGAAATCCTCAAGCTCGAAGATGCACTCGAAGGAGCCAGAGATATACTTGCCGAAGAATTCTCTCAGGAAGTGGCAGTAAGAGAAAAGCTAAGAAGTCTACTTAAGGAGAAGGGGATAATCAAGAGCTCCCGAACGGAAAAGGAGGATGAGCGTGAAGTCTACAGAGATTACTACGACTTCTCTCAGCCAATATCAAGACTGGTAGCCCATCAAATTCTCGCTCTTTTCAGAGGAGAGCGTGAGGAGATTATTTCGCTGAAACTGGAGCTCCCGTACGATATCCTTCCAACTTTGAGAGATCTCTTGGGATGGAGAGACTATCTCGCCTACTATGAAGAGTTGATTGAGGCTTCGGTCGATTCCTTCTCCAGACTTCTCATGCCCTCGATAGAAAGAGAAGTGAGAAATCTGATAAGAGAAGAAGCAGAAAGCAGGGCAATCCATGTATTTGCCAGAAATCTGAGAGACCTGTTTCTTCAGCCTCCTCTCGGCGAGAAGGTGGTAATGGGTGTTGACCCCGGTTATAGGACCGGGTGCAAGCTTGCAGTCATCGGAAAGGACGGTTCCCTTCTTTATCATGACGTGATCTTTCCCACCCCTCCAAAGAATGACTACGTCGGTTCATCGATGAAAGTTGTTCAGGCGATAAACACGTTGAATGTCGAGCTTATATCTATAGGTAATGGCACGGGGTCAAGGGAAACCGAACTCTTCGTGAGCAGGCTGATTAGAGAACACAATCTTCCTGTCAAGTATATGATAGTCACCGAGTCGGGCGCATCTGTCTATTCGGCTTCAAAAGTCGCAATTGAGGAATTCCCGGATGAGGACGTAACAACAAGGGGGGCTATATCGATCGCCCGAAGAGTTCAAGATCCCCTCGCCGAATATGTGAAGATTTCGCCTGAAGCTATTGGAGTAGGTATGTATCAGCACGATGTAAATCAGTCAGAACTGAAGAGGACCCTCGACAGAGAGGTCGAGTCCGTTGTCAATCTTGTAGGAGTCAATCTCAACACTGCATCGGAGCACTTATTGAAATACATTTCCGGTCTGAACTCACGGGCCGCTCTGAATATCGTCAAATACAGGGCGGAGAACGGTTCTTTCAAGAACAGGAAGGAGCTCCTGGAAGTCTCCGGTCTGGGTCCAAAGGCCTTCGAGCAGGCGGCGGGATTCTGCAGAATAATCAATGGATCCGAAGCTCTTGACGGAACCTCTGTCCATCCAGAGAGCTACGAGATCGCCAGATTCATCCTTGAAAGCGTAGAGTTGCTCCCGGAAGAGCTCTTCGACAGAAAAGATGAGATTACTGAATTGCTTGATCAAATCGATCCCGAAGCTCTGGCAAGGGAAAACAGTTTTAACCAGATCACTGTGAGAGAAGTAATAGGGATGCTGAAAAAGCCCGGTTTAGACCCAAGAGAGGAGCTGGAGAAACCGATTCTGAGGACCGACGTGCTTTCGATGGAAGACCTGTCTAAAGACATGGAACTTGAAGGAACCGTCCGCAACGTCGTAGATTTCGGCGCCTTCGTAGACATTGGAGTCAAACAGGACGGTCTGATTCACAAAAGCAAGATGGGAAGAAGAGTTAGGGATCCACTTGAAGTCTTGAGCGTCGGCCAGATCGTGAAAGTTAGAGTGCTTGAAGTTGACACCAAGAGAATGAGGATTGGATTGGAGTTGCTTTCCGGCAGCAACGAATCTCGAAGTTAGGCAATTCGTGAAATCGTTGGACACAACTCAATCGATATAGGGACTCTTGACCCTAAGCAACTGTTCGAAGATCGACCGAGTATGCTTACTCGGTACCCTTGCGGAGCGCTCGTCCTACTGTCTTTCGCCGAAGATTATCGTGCCAAGTCTCACCATATTGGATCCTTCCTCAATCGCAACCTTGTATGAGCCGGACATCCCCATAGAAAGGTAACGCATCTGAACTCTCTCGATCTTCTGCATGGAGATCTCTTCAAACAACTCTCTAGTTAGTCTTAAGTAAGGTCTGATTTCTTCCTGATCATCGGTTAACGGCCCCATAGTCATCAGACCGACTACAGAAATATTCTCGAGGGATGAAATCGATTCAATAAGTTCAAAGACATTCTCGGGAAAGACCCCGGCCTTTTTTTCCTCCCTGCCGCTGTTAACTTCTATCATTATCGGCATTCTCCTGTTTATGAAAGCGCATCGCTTATCTATTTCCTCGGCCAGTTTCAGGGAATCCACAGTCTGGATCAGGTCAAATATCTCAACGGCCTTCTTGACTTTGTTTCGCTGCAGGTGACCTATACAGTGCCATCTGGCTTTGCTGCCGATCACCTCAAATTTCTCTTGAGCCTCCTGAACGTAGTTCTCACCGACATCCCTCAAACCGCTATCCAGAAGCTCTAGAATCTCTGAAGCAGTCCTCGTTTTCGATGCGGCTACGATGGTCACATAATCAGGTACTTCTCTTCTCAGTCTTTTCACGTTATCAACAATCATCTTCAGACCTCCCTCTTAGTAAATTATATTGCATCGAATTCCATTGTGTTTGAGCGAAGACGAAAATCGTGATATTATTCAAATTGCCGGGGTGAATACTTAGTAGGAAAGGATGTTATGAGTAGGGGCATCGCCTGGTTATTGGTTGTATTGATTTCGGTGGCTGCAATCGTTAATCTCGCAACAACCGTTTTTAAGTCAAACAAGCTCTTGGAAGAGATTTCGAAAGTTCGCACCGACCTTTTTACTCTCAGATCGAGAGTTGCATCTCTTGATTCCGTTGTTAACGATATTCGAAACCAAATCGAGAAATCCGACGACATTATCAAGTCGGTGCACTTCACCAGACCTACAACTTCTCTTGAAAAAGTTGTACTTAAGGCCTCTGTAACTCTTTCTGAATTCACAGAAGGAAGTAAACTATTTCTGAATGTAATCGATGAAGATGCAGAGGTACGTTCTTATGGACTCAAATCGGAGAACGGTGTCTTCACTGCCTTGATCGAGCTGTTGCCTGAAGAGACCTATTACTGTCAGGTTAGAGTAAGAGATGGCGACAAAGAGACATTGAGCAAAAAAATTGCCATTTCTCTCGATCTATACAACATTCAGCACTATCAATTGCTTGGACACTCATGGCTTCTTGAAACAGACAAGATCCACTACTCAATTGATCTGTACACACAGTATTGTAGAGATGAAGAACTTAGAATTTCTGAAGCGGTGATAAAGGTTGTTGGAGGAGAGGATTCGAGAGAGACTCTCTTCCTACCATTAGACAATAATTCGCAGGAATTAGCAAAAACAGTCTACTACGAGGCCGATAGAGACGCATCGCTCACTTTTGTAGCAGAAATAGCCTATAGATTTGGAGAGTCGAAGACTGAAGCAGTGAAGATGAATTACCATTTCTGACAACTAGAGTCAGGACTTTTGTTTGATTATCCTCCATACTCCGATACAATCTCTAATAGTAGGTGAGTAGATTGCAAAGACGAGATTGGCTTGAACAACATAGAGCTAGAGTGCTAGAGCAACCTTCTATTGACATTGAGATAGACAAAGGAAAACTGCAGGATTTCGTATTACGGATGGTAGGTTTTCTCGAAGAGTCGAACATAGTCGCAGACTTCGGCTGCCGCTCTGCAGATTTTTGGCCTCTCCTAAGAGATATGAAACTTAGAGTCGTGGGGGTTTCCTGTAACCAAGCGGTCAGGCAGTCAATGGGAATCCGGGTTATGAATGTGGGCCTTTCCGATTTCAACTTCCTCGGTATCTTTGATGGATTCATCGCTTCTGGGATGCTTCAAAGACTCCATCCCGAGTTATGGTCAAAGACCCTTCTAAGAATCGCCAGGTCAGTTAAGACCAGCGGTGTGGGTCTAATCGTAACGGGAATCAGTGAAGAAGAAGAGGCCAAGAAGCGGCACGACATTCTTAAGAAAAGCGGACTCCCTGTAGTTGTCGGCGAGTTTCTAGATGAAGAAGGAAGATATAATTTCAAGCCCCTGAAGAGCTGGTACGATCAGTGGTTAAGAAACGCTGGCTTCTACATACTCAAGGATGAGACAATGGGAAACACTGTCTACACGCTGGTGAAGAAATAGCGAGGTTGTCAATGACCGACAGAGCACTTAGAGTCTATTACTTCGGCAACCAGTGCCCCTGGAAAGCATCAGCACTGCAGCAAGCTAGAAAGGCCGCGGCGGTTCTAGATCTTGACTTCATCGAATGCAATCTAATGTAGGAAAGCGTCGACATCCGTATTTTCTTTCCTTTCTCGGTTATTCACGGAGATCCGGAGATTGCGGGGCCGGTCTCGTCCAGTTTCAAAGTTGACGTACTGACGGGTCGGAAAATCGTGGCTCCGTTCGAGCAAGCGAAACGAACCCCCCCGGAAACAGCGATGGTATAGAACACCTTTCGAAAGAGTCTTTGAGGCACGCATGTCTTGTGTGCGCCAATGGAACCGGCGACGGTACAGAGAGCAAAATCGACTGGTACGAGCGTTCCAGGAGAAATGGAGTCGTCTTCGGCTTCGTTTCGTTTGCTGAAGGAAAACCAGTCGCTCTGGTTGAAGTTATTCCCTCGCTCAATTCCCCTTACCCAATCTCAAAGGACCAGTCCACAGCCTTCATTACCTGCGTCTACAGTTCTCCTGACTCCAGATACGACTATCGCGGGGAATTGATCGAGTCTGTCCTGGAGGAGTGCAGAAAGCTCGGGTTCAGTCGCGTAGAGGTATTATCCGGTGAAGTAAGTCCATTCCTGAACGGGCCGGCAAGCTTTTTTGTAGAAAACGGATTCAGTAATCTAGGCACGGTAGCTCGATCTGTTGTTATGCTCTCCGGAATAGACAACTTTGTGCTTTTGGCGAAAGATTTGTGACTTTTGCCGACAGTGGGATCTCCTCCAAGCCCTTCGATATAGACCTGGTTAATTCAAGCGGATAGGCAGAGTCGAGTTCTCTTTTCAACATATGATAAGTCACTCGGAAATCAGTTCTTCAAGTTCGTTCAGATCTTCATTTTCGATCGCGACCCTGATCTTGCGCAGATAGATTTCCGCTTCCTCAAGCGAGGAAGCGATATTCTTTCCGTTGAATCTAGCCATGTCGATGACCATATCCCTGTTCTGTCTTCCCAGTCTGGATGTTGAAGCGTAGCCCGGTCCGGTGTACTTCTCGAAATCACTGCCGAGATTAAGTAGAGCTCTAGAGAGAAAGTAGGCTGCCTGGCTCACCCTGCTTACGATTAAATCGTGTCTCTCCGGCGAGAGGTATTCCGGAGACGAACGCAGATCACCTATAATCTCTAAAACACGTTTCAGATCCTCTGCGGAAGCAAACTCCCCGGGAGAAAGCAGAAAGACGCGGCCATCGAACATCGACTCGTCCCAACCGGCCGGACCCTTGTGTTCGTTACCAGCCATCGGATGACCGCTAATGAACCTGATTTTTCTCTTTCTGGCGATCAACTGGAAGGGCTGCATAACGCTTGCAACATCTAATACGGTCTCTTCGAAGGCAACTGATTGTAGCAGTTGAGCTTCTGAACCCATGGGAACAGCCAAGATTGTTAGATCCGCACTCTCACAGATTTTGAGGGATATCGAAATGTCTCGATGCTTTCTTTTCAGAGCCTCGGTTGTGCATACACTTTCATCAAAAACCGTAACTTCGTGGCCGCACTTCGAGAGCCTTATCGCGATCGAACCCCCAATCGAACCGGCGCCGATAATCTGTATTTTCATTTGTTCGAGTCACCAATCTCCACCTGATCTGGGCGCAAGTTCCTCGCCCGACGCAAATATACGAAATTCTTCGTCTTTGACTCGCAGTGAATCAGCACCCTGATTATCCCACCACCCGAATTCTCGAAAGAGGCTTCATAGAGGCACAGCAACGCGACATCACTCTGGTTAAATGCCTTCCTGAAGGCAGTCGCCGGATTGTACGAAGTTATATCGCTTGTAACGGTAAATATCACGGAGTGCAGTTCACCGATCTCGTTCCTTCTGAAAATCTCCTCCATTAGTTCTATAACACAACTTCCGATCTCTTCGGGATTATCTGACTCTATAGATGTTGCACCCCTAATAGCCTTCATTCAACCGCCTCCCGATCCGAAGACGAGTGTAGATTTGAAACCGCATATTCTATGGCCAGCAGGTATCCCTGCAGTCCAAGTCCCGCGATTGTGCCTTTGCATACGGGGGAAATCACTGAGCGGCTTCTGAACTCTTCTCTAGCGAAGATGTTTGAAATATGCACTTCGATCTTTAGACCCTTGAAAAGCTCAAGAGCATCTCTAAGCGAGTAGCTGTAATGAGTTAGAGCACCTGCATTTATTACGACTGCATCATAGTCTATACGCTGGATTCTATCGACTAGATCTCCTTCGTGGTTAGACTGGAAGAGATCGGCCACCACCCCTTTCTCTAGGCATTTCCTTTCTATTGCCTCGCGCAGTTCGTCGTAGGTGAAACCGCCGTAGATACTCTTCTCCCTCGAGCCGAGCATATTAAGGTTTGGTCCATTCAATACGAGTATCTTCATACAACCACCGCCAGCAAATCATCCAGTCTTACTTTCAAGAACTCGAACTCCCCGGGTCTCTTGACCACAGGAATCTCTATCTCCGCACTCTCAGAGTCAACTGCTTTCTTGTCGTTTCTAAGCAGCCTAAGAGCCTCCTCGACAGGCAGTTGCGGAAAATCGAGGCCAACGATCTCTGAGAGCGTATCCGAGACATCTCTGTACAACAGTTCATCTATAACACCCAGCCCCGCGAAATAATGCATCTCCCGTTCCAGCCCCCAGGCCACGGCCATACCGTGTGATACTCCCGATAATGGCTCGTAGAGATGTCCTAGTGTGTGACCAAGATTCAGGACCTTCCTTAATCCTGTTTCACGAATGTCCATCGAGACTATCCTATCCTTTTGCTTCACCGCTTCTTCCAGCATCTCACTCAGCGCGGCAAGATTTCTTTCCTTCAATTTACCGCACAGCTTCTTGAACTTCTCATAGTACTGACCAGTTATAAGGAATATCTTGAAGGCCTCAACGAGGCCCTCCTCGAACCGTCCTTCGTCCATCGAAAGCGTTACAACCGGATCGATTATTGTCTCAGAAGGCATGTAGAAGTTACCGACAACGTTCTTGCACCCTTTGAAGTTCAGACCATTCTTCCCACCAATAGAAGCATCTACTTGTGCAAGCAGAGTCGTCGGATACTGAACTAAGGGGATACCGCGTTTGAATGTGGAGGAAGCGAATCCCACTAGATCCGTCACCGTTCCTCCCCCCGCGCCAACCAAGACATCGCTTCTCGAAAGCCCTCGATCCATGAGGTACTCATAGACTTGAAAGAGAGTGTGAAATCCCTTTGCTTCTTCACCGTCGTCAATGGATAGAGCCGAAGAAGGGATCCACTCGGAAAAGATCCTTTCAACTCTTCTAGACACCACCGCGTTCGGCATTCTACCTATTGACTTGAATCCTCCAGGTGATATGGACACTGGATGTGAGCTGCTATTGAGCACTTTGCTTTCTCCGGAAGCTATCTTCATGGATATCGCGGCAACGGTTTCCCACCGGGACTGACTGGAAGTTTCAACAGACGGAAACTGCTCGTATAGCTCCCTTCGCTCTTCCCAAATCCTGAAGATACTCTCCTTACCTTCCTTGAGCAGTGGTCTTCCATTGACAGTGACTCTCCTGTAAAGATCGGCCGGAGGAAGCCTAAGATAGACGGCATTCTCTCCCTTCAAGATCTGGCGGTTTTCCTTGTCCAGTATGATACCTCCTCCAGTCGATACCACAATCTCGTCCCTGTGGACGAGTTTCTTCAGAAGGTTCTTTTCCAGTCTTCTGAATTCTTCCTCGCCTTCTTTCTCAAAAATCTCACTTATGCTAGTTCCTCTAGCTCTCTCGATCTCTAAATCCATATCTATGAATTCCTTGTCTAGAACTGAAGATAGAATTCTACCTATAGTGCTTTTCCCCGAGCCCATCATTCCAATAAGGAAGACTCTCATCCGTCACCCTCCTTTTTATCGAGCGAAAATCCCCGTTTCCAAACCTCTCAAGAATCGCTTCAAGCAACAAGAGCGCAAGCATCGACTCGCCTACTACCGAAGCCGCTGGAACTGCCGTCGTATCGGCGCGCACATAAGGAGCTGCCGTTTCATTCATTTTGCTCAGGTCAACAGAAGAAATTCCCTTTCTCAACGAAGGAATCGGCTTTACGCTTGCCTCAACGACGATCTGCTCGCCATTCGATATTCCACCCTCAATACCACCGGCATTGTTTGACTTCCTCACGATCATGCCTTTCTCAACGAACAGTTTGTCGTGATACGCACTACCCCTAAGTCTCACGTCCGGATTTCCAATGAAGACTCCTTTGACAGAAGGAATCGCCATAAAGTACTCGCCGATCCTCGAATCAAGCCTTTCAAAGAGAGTCCCGTATCCTCCGGTTCCCGTCGGAACTCCATCGGCGATAACCACAAATCTCCCGCCGAGTGTATCTCCCGCTTTGATTGAATCCTCTATCTCTTCGACCATTTTTTGAGAAGCTTCCTTGTCGTGGCAGAATACCGGAGACGCATCTCTTCTTGAAATCCAGCCGCTCTCTGAGGGCAGTCCGCAACTTACATTCCCGATAGCTATTACTGAACTGCACAAAGTGATGCCCAATTCATGAAGAATCTGCGATGCAACCGATCCAACAGCCGTTGCAGCTGCTGTCCATCTCGCACTGCTTCTCTCTGCATAAACCGCGAGATCATTCAGTTTGTATCTTGTCCAGGCAGCATAATCTGAATGGCCGGGTCTCGGGATACTTCTCACACTCTTCTCTGCACTGGAAACCTTATTAGGGATCTCAATTAAGAGCGGGGCTCCAGTCGTAACTCCCCTCCACAGACCAGACCTGACTACTGCTTTATCCTGCTCGCGTTCCATCCTTTCCCCCCGACCGTAGCCCGTCTGTCTGCGTAGGAGCTGCTGGTTTATGTTATCGATCGAAAGAGAAACACCTGAGGGCAGTTCTTCAATGAGTCCAAAAACCCCGCTACCATGAGAGTCTCCGACAACTGTGAACTTCACTTCATCACTTCCCAAAACGTTTTTTCGAAGCTTTCGCCTGAAGGCACTCCCCAAATTCTGAGGTTCTCCATTGCCTGATGAAGCAACATGTGCCTTCCGTCAAGAACAGTTTTCACTTCACAGCGGCGGGAAGACTCGATCAAGGGCGTCTTCCAGTAGATGAGATCGTATACGAGGCTCTTACCGGAAAGCTCTTGAGCAGTGATCCCCGTATCCTCTCCATTCATTCCCAGAGAAGAGGCGTTTACTATGCTCTTGCTCTTTGCTGCAACTTCTCTTATGGCTTCCAAGGGAAAGACGTTGACTTCCAGATTCCCGGATACTTCGAACTCTTCTTTGATTTTCTCTGCCGTTGAAAGTGTTCTATTGACTATTTGTATGTTCTTCACGCCTGCCCTTTTCAAATAGAAAATCACGGCTCTCGCCGCTCCCCCGGCTCCGATAATCATTACCGGCTCCTCTATCGGTCTCCTCTGCAGAGGCTTTCCAAAACCAATCCAGTCGGTGTTGTACCCCCTTCCTTGGAAGATGCAGTTCACTGCAAGGAGCGGAGGTTCTACTTGACAGACAATGTGCGGAACAATTCTCTCTTTGAAGGGAATCGTAACGTTGAACCCATCGAAGTGCTGAATGATCGAGACTATCTTCGTGGAAAACTCATTGGGGTCGATGTCAACTGCTTCGTAGGTTGCATCGATGTTCATGGCCTCGAAAAAACGGCTGTATATGGTTGGTGACATGCTGTGCGAAATTGGATGTCCTATTATGCATAACCTCATCGACAGACCTCCTCGAGCGTCTGGAAGAACCCGGGGAAGGACACACCAACCGCTTCTGTGTTGGTTATCTCTACTCCTTCCTCGCTCAGCAAACCCGCTATTGAAAAAAGCATCGCGATTCTGTGATCCCCATAGGAATCAACCTTGCCTCCCATTATTCTTTGAGGGCCTTCAATGCTAAAACCATCTTCATATTCATGTATCTCTACGCCAATTCTTCTGAAGTTTTGAACGGTAACGGATATCCTGTCCGACTCTTTCTTTCTCAACTCCCCGGCCCCTCTGACAGTCGTTGTGCCCTCTGCAAAAGCTCCTGCAAGCGCTATCAGCGGAAGCTCATCTATCATTGAAGGAATCAAAGCGCTTCCAACTTCCACACCTCTGAGTCGGGAAGGCCTGGCCACGATTGTGCCCACTGGTTCTGGAGAGCTCTCTTCAACCTCCAGCTCGATGTCTGCACCCATACTTATGAGAAGTCTTAGGAATCCAGTCCTCCCTCCATTCAATCCGACATTTCGAATCGTCAGCTTGCCGTTTTCATGAAGAACCGCCAGAGCTATCAGAAAGGCGGCCGAAGAGATGTCCCCGGGTATCGAAAATCGAACCGGTAGAAGCTCGCTCCTTTCCACTTCAACCCTCTTCTCATTCACACTTATTCTGGCGCCCATGGATTGAAGCAACCTCTCTGTGTGATCTCTGCTGCAGTGAGGCTCCGTAACAGTTGTGACTCCTTCTGCTTGAATGCCTGCCAGCAAGATCGCGCTCTTTACCTGAGCACTTGCCACTGAAAGAGAATGATCGTACCCATTCAGTTCTCCGCCGGCTATGCACATTGGAAGAAGCGAATCTTCTTGCCTCGCCGATATCCTTGCCCCCATCTCTTTCAGCGGGGCGATTACTCTCCTCATGGGTCTCACCGATAGGGATTCATCGCCGAAAAGGATGTGAGTTCCTCTCTTGCCCGCAAGAACTCCGGCCATCAGTCTTGCAGTAGTTCCGGAATTCCCGCAATAAAGCGGCTCAGACGACTCTTTCCACGACGCCTGAGATATTTCAAGTCTGTCGAAATCTCCGTTGAAACCTCCTCCAAGTTCGCTGATAATCCTGAAAGTCCTTAGAGTATCCTCGCTTTCAAGCAGGTTATGGACGACACTTACGCCACTGCACATCGAACACATCATTAGTGCCCTATGGGAGATTGATTTATCAGGAGGCACGGCTATTTCACCGGCAACTTTCTTTGAAGGCAGCAATCTCATTTTGTCCTCCCTGCCAATCATGTAAGCAGGAGCTCAGCAGAATCGGCCAGCGCTCCAAGGCTATCCATTAGTTTCTCAAATTCGCCAAAGCTTAGGCTTTGCTTGCTGTCGGAAAGAGCCATCTCCGGCCTGGGATGAATTTCAACTTCGATACCGTTAGCTCCGGCCGCCAGAGCAGCTCTTGAAAGTGGTATTATCAAGTCTCTCCTCCCTGCTGCGTGGCTTGGATCAACGATAATCGGAAGTGGAGATTGAAGTTTGATTAGCGGCACGGCAGAAATATCAAGCGTGTTCCTCGTGGCCGTCTCAAAGGTTCTGATTCCCCTTTCACAAAGTATTATCGACATGTTTCCCTTGGAGGCAATATACTCCGCAGAAAGAAGAAGTTCTTCAACCGTATTCATGAAGCCCTTCTTCAGAAGAATAGGCTTTCCCTTTTCGGCAACCTTCTGAATAAGCTGGAAGTTCTGTGAATTTCTTGCCCCAATTTGCAGTATGTCACTCATTTCATAGACGGCCTCAAGTGTCCCTTCGCCAGTTACCTCGGTCACCGTCTTGAGGCCATACCGATCCGCAGCTTCTCTCAAATATCTCAGACCTACTTCTCCAAGACCTTGAAAAGAGTATGGAGAGGTTCTTGGCTTGAAAGCCCCTCCTCTAATCACTTTCACTCCCATTTCAGAAAGGAAGGCGGCGATCTCTTCTATCATAGGCCTATCCTCGACCGCGCACGGACCGGCCATCACTACGAACTTCCCTCCTCCTATCGAGACATTGCCAATGTCTACAGAGATATCTTCGCTGTGAAACTCCCTGGAAACAAGCTTAAACGGCTTGAGAACTCGAACAACTTGTTCGACGCACTCAAGAGCCTCAAATCGTTCAACTGACATATAACGGTCGTCACCGATGACACCGATCACTACTCTCTCCATCCCCATGGAAACATGACAGCTCAGATTCAGACTCTCTGAAAGAGACTCTACTTGCTTAATCTCCTCTTCACCAGTACCTCTCTTAAGAACGACTACCATTTCACCACCCCGCCTTCCTGTCTGAAAAAGAAAAGGGTCTCCGGATTGGAGACCCTTTCTTTTCTTTCATCCGGAGTAAATGCAAGAAGCACTTACCCGGAGTTATCACTCACAAGCAAATGCTTCTGTTGTTATAATAATAATATGCATTTATCCAGGAAAATCTGAAGTCTATCATCAATTCATCTCCCCGCTATTTATGAAAGGATTCTACACTTTTGTGGCTCACCATGTCAAATCAAAAGAGACAAAAATCGCTCGACAAACTGAATTGATTCTTACGCACTAGTTACAATCTCAGAGAGATACATTCTTGACTTGAAGAAACAGATGCATTTCTCTTCCGATAAGGTGATCATCCAATATAGGTGTATTCTTGCTCGAGTATATACTCTCTGAATCCCAGAGCACGAGAAACTTTCAGCGATCCGTAGTTCAATACGTCATGTCTGTACTGAATCAGTTTCTTATTCACGATTGCCCACTCGCTTGCCCTTGAACCGATTGCCTTTCCCAGGCCAAGCTCTCTGAAATCAGGCATAGTTATTATGCCAATATCTGCAATGCTATCCCATTCAATAATGCTTGAGACCGCCACGATCTCCTCTTCATAAAAGGCTCCAAAAACAACTACGTGGTCGAGCTCGACAAACCCTTCGGCGAGATCCTCCCTTGTACACTGGTTTCTGAACCGATAGAAAGCAGTCCTGTCGCCCTGATTTAGTCTTCTGACAACGAAATCCATTGGTGGGTCGTAAGGAACGTAATTCGAAGGGTTAAGGTACTTGATGGATGTCTTTTTCCAAAGAGAAAAAGACTCGTGAAGCAACTTCGCAAGAGCCAACTTCTCTCTATCCTCTTCTTCAAGAGCAGATTTTACAACTGTTTCGAGCTCGGGGTCATAAAGAATTACCGTTCGCTTTTCAAAACTCAGATGACTGAGCTCGCCCTTCCCTTTCTTGGCCTCATCTGCCATGAGAAACCGCTCTTTCGAGACAAATCTATCGACCGGGAGCTGAAGGCGTTTTGCCCATGCTTCCTCTATTGCCTTCTTAAGATCTTCCTCTCTCAATTCCCTTTCCTCCATTTCTTTCATGATCTTCTCAGGGGTAGAAGTACCTCGTATAAAAAAACCGACCTAAGTCGGTTTCTTTTCTTTCAAATAGGGAGTACCATAATTAGACCAAATGCTATTTCAACGAGAAGAGTAATCAGATTAGTGAACGTCAAAGACTTATCCACAAATATGGACATTATACGCGTTGCGGCGATAAACAGATAAACAATCCCCAGAAAAAGGAATGAAATCTGCGCACCCAAGAGAACTATCGGAGCAACCCCAAGCCCTATAAACGTGCCCCCCATGATAGCCTTCACTTCCGTTTTTCCTCTGGCATTACCGGCCGAAAACTCGGCCAGCTTGGCGTAGGATTCCGGTTTCAACACTATATATACACCGGTGACTGCCGTAAGAACAGCAACAACAAAACGAATGATAGTGAACAATATCTCGATCGCCCCCTAGATTATAGATATATTCTAGCAATCAAAACCATAATTAAGTATTACCTGAGTATAAAGAGCACCCTGAGAAATATGATGAGATATACAAGGTTGCTCCATATGGGTGTCAGAATGAAAATCGCGATTCCAAAAAGCGGGATGAATACGCTGAAACATAGATCTTTCTGTAGTAATGCATATCAAGGCTCTCCAGGACCTCATTGCGAATCAGACCGGTGTTTTTCATCAGATAATGCCATTGAACAAGTGCGATAATCTCAAGAATCGGGATTTTCAGATGAAACAGCAGCTCTGCAAACTCAAATTCACCATAATCCCCAAGAAGTGCGGTAGTGAAAGGTACTGTTGTAACGAAGAAGAGACTGAGTAAGTTCAACCAAAGATGCCGGTAATCAGTCTTCTTCAAAATATCTGTCCTTCCAACTGTGGAGATCCAGATCGATCCGATCACGAAAAAGGAGATGAAGTAACTCAGAAAGTCGTAGTTCTTGCTCAATACGTGCCTTACTGAGCGCCCTGATCTGCAATCTTATCCTTTACCGGGACCCCGAGAGAAAGCACGAGAACAGTCATTGCGATGGCAAACACACCATTCGTAAGTGCCTCCAGTCTATTCACACGTATTTCAGGATCGGGAACTTCACCTTTCGAGTTCTTTCGAGGTTAGTAGGCAATGCCAACTCTCTTCTGAGTGTATTCGGACGTGAACAATTGCTTGTAAGCAAACTCGGCAACGTCCTGAATCGAAATCTTCTCTCCGTTTTCTGGAAGGAAGTCGGCCGAAACTCTGTAACTCTGGTTGCCTTCTGAAAAGGACATAAATGGCGGGCACACAACGACCCAATCAAGCTCCGAAGCCTTGAGAATTTCGAACGCATCCATGAATTCTCTTGAAGATTTCTTGAGATATTGCGGATAGTTGGGGGAATCAAGCCTGAGTTCTCTCGGCGATAGCTGAAGAATACCCGAGTTCGCGATCGTAACGAGCTTACTCACTTCGGTATCCCTGGCGGCATTCACTATGTTTCTCATAGCGACTGCCAGAGTATCGTTCACGCTTCCCGAATTATCCGGGCCTAAAGCGCTGACAATCGCATCTTGCCCTCTTATTGCATCTCTCACGCTCTGGCTATTGAAGACATCGCCCTGGAAAATCCTGAGGTTTTCCTTTCTAACAGTCAATTTCGAGACGTTGCCAACAAATATTGTGACTATGTGATTATCGTTCAAGGCCCTATCAAGTATGACCCTCCCTACTCTTCCGGTGCCACCAAAGATAATTATCTTCAAGGCGGTTTACCCCCTTTCACCGTTCTATATCACAATAATATAGTCTCTCACGCCTAAATCCAAATCAAGATAGTGATTTCATACTAGATCACATGAAACCAGACTCCATATCGACAAGTTGTCGGATGAATGTCCCATCTCAATTATACATCTACCTGAATCGGCCTCGTTTTCTGCATTACTGTCTTGTTCGAACTATTCTATTACTGGCTTAAGATCGACGCCAGCACTGGATTCGGTTATAATCTACTTACAAAAACTCTTACGGAGGTATTTACTTTGAGACTTGTTGTCGCGGGACGCTATCTGACATTTGCCGGGATACTCGGGCTAGTCGTTCTCACACTGTTCCTTGCAGGATCCTCCGGCTTTGAGAGCACAACCCTGTATGCCAGAGACTCCGGTGAAACCTTTGCCAAGTTCATTATTCAACCTGGCCAGCAACTGAGAGTGAGACTGAACATAAAAGTGTTGAAGAACAATAACGTGTATCTCTTACTGGAAAAAGGCGAAGAGGAAATCCAGCGGTTTGCAGAAGACTGGCAAAAGACAAGAAATGAAATGACCTTCGAAGAAGAAGGGGAGTACTCTCTCAAAGTTGTCTTCGAAGATCCCTCTGCAGACAGACGTCTTGCTGAAGTAGAAGTCTACTGGTTAATCGCCGAATGATTCTTCTATCAAGTAGGATCATTGAGGAGTCAAACATGAGTGAAGCTGATGCAATTGCTCTTAGCAAGAACGGGCCTCTAACTACGAAGAGGATGATTTCTGATCTCAAGCATCTCGGAGTAAGGAAAGGAATGGTACTGCTAGTTCACTCTTCACTAAGCAGTCTAGGCTGGGTATGCGGAGGAGCCATTACAGTGATTAGGGCGCTTGAAGCAGTACTTGATGAGGAAGGAACACTAGTAATGCCTGCTCATTCGGGAGATCTCAGCGAGCCCTCAAACTGGTCGAATCCTCCTGTTCCGGCGACCTGGTTTGACACGATCAGAAGAACAATGCCTCCCTTCAACAGAGCGGAGACTCCGACAAGAGGGATGGGAGTCATTTCAGAGACTTTCAGAAAGATGAAAGGTGTTGTGAGAAGCGACCATCCTCAGGTCTCATTTGCCGCCAGGGGAAAGAAGGTCTCTTACATTGTAGATAGCCACGAACTGGAGTTCGGCATGGGTGAAGGATCGCCCCTTGCCAGACTATACGACCTGAATGCTCACATACTGCTTATGGGTGTCGGTCATTCGAACAACAGTTCATTGCATCTGGCAGAATACCGGGCCGACTTTCCCTCCAGAAAGAAGTGCAAAGATGGAGCCCCGATTATGGAAAACGGAAGGAGAGTCTGGAAAGAGTTCAACGATTTCGACCTTGATTCAGACGACTTTTATATCATAGGAAGCGACTTCGAGAGAGATTTCCCCTCAAAGGTAAACAAGGGAATGATCGGGTACGCCGAATCAACTCTTCTCCCTCAAGTAGAACTGGTTGATTTCGCAGTTGAATGGATGACAAAGAACAGAAAGTAAGACTACAGACTATTTCGAAAGAAAGACCGATCTGCCCCAATTTGAGGAATAGTTTATAATGTAGAAGATATGTGGAAGGAGGAGTAATATGACCAAACTCGTACTTGTAAGACACGGAGAAAGCACCTGGAACAAAGAGAACCGCTTCACTGGCTGGACCGATGTTGACCTTTCCGAAAAGGGCCGTGAGGAAGCGAAGAAAGCTGGCGAGATATTGAAAGCCGAAGGATACGACTTCGATCTAGCATACACTTCCGTTCTTAAGAGAGCGATAAGAACGTTATGGTACATAATGGATGAGATGGATCTCATGTGGATTCCGGTGATTAGAGACTGGAGACTTAACGAGAGGCACTACGGCGCCCTTCAGGGTTTGAACAAAGCCGAAACCGCAGCCAAGCATGGCGAAGAACAGGTGAAGATCTGGAGGAGAAGCTACGACATCAGACCGCCTGCACTTGAAGAGAGCGATGAAAGATTCCCGGGACATGACCCCAAGTACAAGACTCTCTCGGATGACGAGCTCCCCAGAACGGAGTGCCTCAAAGACACGGTGGCGCGATTCCTGCCACTATGGAAGAATGAGATATCCTCGGAGATAAAGTCTGGAAAGAAAGTGCTGATTGTAGCCCACGGAAACAGCCTTCGGGCACTGGTCAAATATCTGGACAATATTCCCGACGACGAGATCGTAGGATTGAACATTCCAACTGGAATACCTCTAGTTTACGAACTTAATGACGATCTAAAACCAATAAAGCATTATTATCTGGGTGATCCGGAAGAAATCGCAAAGGCACAGCAGGCAGTTGCGAATCAGGGGAAAGCAAAGTAACATCACTCAACATAAAAAGAAGCTACCCTCTGGGTAGCTTCTTCTATTTGTAGTGTTTCTTATTCCTTTCTCAAGCTCATTAGAGCGTTTTCAGCTGCAAGAGTCAACGGATAGGTAGTAGGGGCGGCAGTAAGCAGTGGATGGGAACCGATCTGCATCGTGAGGAAATCGTTCACGGTTATTCCTTTCTGTAGACCGAGACCGATAATATTGACCATCTCTCCAACACTCTTTCCGCCCGCCATCTGCGCGCCAAGAAGAATTCCGCTCTCCTTGGAGAAGATCATCTTGACGAAAATTTCCGACTTGTCGGGAAGCGAACCGGGATGTCTATCTATTCCCTTTGCAACGCCAACCACGTAATCAAAGTTCTCCATCTTTGCCGTACACTCCGTGAGTCCCGCGGCGGCGACCGTTAAATCGGCCACTGAAGTAGAGAACACTCCAAGATTTCCGTGATTCTCCCTAACCATCTTGAGGCTGAAAAGGTTTGAACCTGCAACTCTCGCTTCAAAAGCCGCGGTAGATGCCAGCATTAATCTACTTGGTTTTCTGGTGAAGAAGCACTTGTGTTCGACGCAGTCACCGGCGGCAAAGACATCGTCAACACTGGTTCTCATGTATTCATCGGCCCATATTCCACCGGTTATACCCCTGTGAACGCGGATATTTTCCAGAAGCTTCACGTTCGGTCTGTAACCTATTGCAAGTATCACCATATCTGCTTCGATCTCTTCGCCGTTGTCAAGTAGAACTCCGGATACCTTGTCTTCTCCTTTTATCTCACAGACCTTCATCCCGGTGCGTAGCTTCATGCCTTTCTTCTCGAGTCTTTCACTTACCATGGCTCCAAATTCCCTGTCAAAGGCTGCCATGAGTATCTGGTCAACGGCCTCGACAAGGTAGACTTCCTTGCCATCGGAGAGGATCTCGTCCGAAACTTCCACTCCTATGAAACCTCCACCAACGACTACGACTTGCTTCGCCGATTTTGCAGCAGCATATACAGTCTTCAGATACTCTTTATCCTTGGCTATAGTAAATACACCTGAAAGCTCATTGCCCTTTATTGGAGGTAATATGGGCTGCGAACCCGTGGCAATAACCAATTTCTCATATTCGATAGACTCCCCACCGGAGAGATTGACCTTCTTGGAATCAGTACTGATTTCCACGACTTCATCAAAAATGAAATCGATTCCCAGATCCTGCGCACCTTTTATCGGCATGGTATTGGCCTCTACAGTCGGAAGAGTATGGAATATGTATGGAATTCCACATGGGACGACTCCTTCCCTTTCCTTTCTAATTACCACTACACTCTTGTCAGGATATGTCTTCTTTGCCGTTGTCGCCGTGACTATACCGGCGGGACCTCCTCCCACTATCACTATGTCCTTTTTCATGTAACACCTCCAAATAGAATAAGATATATGCTCAAAACATATATTATATTACCACACTTTACGTACTAGAATGGAGCGGCGGGAGGGCAAAAAATGAGTCTTACCGAAAGAGTTATGGAACTTGGCAAAAGGCTGTTTATAATAGAGGACGCGGATGGTGCTGGCCCACTGAGCTTTAATTCATCCCCAGGGCTGTATATACACATACCATTTTGCCCGGAGTTTTGCAGCTTTTGCCCCTACAACAAAATCAAATACGACTCTAAACTGACAAACAAATACCTAACGACTTTGAAGCGCGAATCCGATCTCCAAAAAATCGCACAATTCAGTTCCATATACATAGGAGGCGGAACACCTTCCTATGACCTGAACCTTCTAAGGGGAGTCGTCTCTCATTTCAGGGAAATGGCGAATGGCGAAATCGCTCTTGAAATCCACCCGGCAGATGTTTCCATCAAGAGGCTTGAAGAAATAAGAGAGACTGGTGTTAACTTCGTCAGTCTGGGGATACAATCCTTCGACGATTTCACTTTGAACTCTATGGGGCGAAGGAGACAGGATTCCAGCGTTTCGCATAATTCGATAGCCGAGACTACTTCGGCGGGCTTTGATTTTGTAGACGTAGACTTGATCTTCGATTACCAACTTGACCGGGGAAGAATCGTTGAGGATCTTGAGACGGCTATTTCTTACGGCCCGGAACAGGTATCAGTTTATCCAATGATGCGTTTTGCAGACACGGCCTACAAAAACACTAAGAACGATCCTGAGAAGGAACTCGAGATACTGGAAGAGCTGGAAAACGTCGCTCTCACAAATGGTTATGTTAGAGATTCTCTCTGGACCTTCAAAAAGAGGGGAGAAAAGAGAAAGTACAGCTCTGTTTCACGTGAGTTCTTTATGGGAATTGGCACGAGCGCCTCTTCCTTCAACGGAAAGGATTTTCGAACTAATACCTTTTCTCTCGATGAATACTTCTCCTTTGTCGATTCCGGGAAGCTTCCGGTCAGTAAGACGATCAAAATGAATAAGTTTTCGGCGATTCTCTATTACTCTTTCTGGGCGCTTTACGGTGGCCACCTCGATCTCGGCAGTGTTGAAGAACACTTTGGAAGACTTCCATTGAGGATGAGATTTCTCCTTTACTCGACAATAACAAGAGGGTATCTCAAAAGAGAGAGTGACATCATCAAACCAACCAGATTGGGCACAAGGGAACTCCACATCATCGAAGAGTGGCTGACCTACAGTTTTATTGATCAAATATGGGCCGATTTGAGAAGCAGAGCGAGAGATCACTCTGTTTCGGGCGAATCAGTACTGTAAAAGCTTTTGGGATCTTCGAAGGAAAACCTTCCTGCCTTCCCGGCCGCGACCTCTCTGAGAAAAGTGTGGGCTCCTCTGGTTGTGTCGAGCGCTCCCTGTTTGGCAAGATAGTTTCTTCTTCTGCAGAACTTCTCGACAAACTCTTCTCCATTGGCGAATTTCTCACCAAGGTAATCCTCAAGGGGAACCTCCCCGTATCTTTCGACAATTAAGGAAAGCACCATTTCGAAAGCATCAAGCGGATCAAACTTCTCGTACGGTAGGGAACCTACCGCTAGGAGTTTCGTCGTTACTTGCCGAGAGCGAAGTTCAGAGTATAGAATTCCCGGCGTGTCGAGAACGGAAATGCTTTTAGAGACATTTATCCATTGTACTCCACGCGTTATCCCCGGTCTATTTCCTACAGCCAGTGATTTCTTGCCTTTGAGTCTGTTGATAAAGGTAGACTTTCCAACGTTTGGCATTCCGACGACCATGAACCTCTTCTCGTAGAACCTGCTTTTTAATAGAGGTACGATTTCTCTGATTATGAAATTCCTCGCGTCTGTTGATCTTAGTGAAGCCTCTACAACTCCGCTTCCCTGTGCTCTGAAATGCTCTTTCCACATGGAAGTGATCTCAGTATCGGCCAGGTCAGACTTGTTCAGAACGACAATACGCTGTTTGTTCTGAAACAACCGTTCTGCTTCATAGGCCCTGCTCGTGAGAGGAATCCTAGCATCAAGCAGCTCGACAACTCCGTCTACGGACTTCATGTAATTCTGGATCTGTCTTTTCGCTTTCTGGATATGGCCCGGATAATACATATGATTACCTCCAGCGTGGATTATATCACGCTTCGACCGACGTTCTTCAGTTGATATAATGTATATGTACTATATGCTAACAAGAACACCAAATGGAGGAGAAGACATTGAAGACAAACAAAGCTTTTGTAGTGAAGATCTCTGTCTCTGGCGAAGTTGCACATCCACTAAGGAGAAGCCCTTTCAGACTTGAAGTCGATGGGACTCCAAGACTTTTCCCGGGTACGGGAGGCATTACCTATAATTTTGCTCTTGGAGACAGTGCTTTCAAGATGGTTGGCGACCATGTTGAGCCGGATGTCTCGACAAAGAACTCCGAAGCTGACAAGAACTCAGCATATGTCGGTTATTCCTGTATCGGAAATTCGGCCACTTTAATCAGCGGAGACGCAAAGGGGGAGAAGGGAATAGTCATAGGCAAGCATGGCGGCATAAATCATGTCTTGATTCACTTCAAAGAAGACATAAAGAAGAGGATGGCGATCGGAGACAAGATACAGGTTGTCGGATTCGGTCAGGGATTAGTGCTTGAAGATTATCCCTCAATCAGGGTATACAATATCGATCCTGAGCTTTTAGACAGGATACCAGTTGGAGAAGGAGATGGGAAGATCTACTTCCCAGTAAGGGCAATAGTACCCGGTTATCTCATGGGTTCCGGCTCAGGATCGGGAGATCCTTCCGGTGGCGACTACGACATCATCACAAATGACAGGGCACTCATAAAGAAAGTCGGTCTCGACAGGCTTAGAATAGGCGATTTCGTAGCCCTCGAAAATCACAACGATTCTTTCGGACTTGGAGGTTATATGGAGGGCTCCGTTACTATCGGAGTAGTTGTGCACGGAGACTGTATAATTACCGGTCACGGCCCCGGTGTAACGGTAGTAATGGCGGACGGCAAGGGCATAATAATCCCCGAAATAAGCGACAAATCCAATGTGATTGACTTCATCTAGGGTTCAGGCGGAAACTTGCTGATTAGCCGGCAGGAGGAGAAAGATGAACAGACTTGAACCGGGAGTATGGGTGACAAGCAAAGAGCTTATTTCCCCCGAATCACTGAGCAGAATGATCGATCGGCTCGATCGGATAAACGCAGGTAGAGCTTACATTCAGGTTGTTGGTCGAGGTGACTCTTATTACTCTTCAGCATTGCTTCCGCCTGCAGAGGAATTGGTGCAGCCGTTCGATGCTCTTAGGAAGGCTATTGCCGAAGCTTCGGGAAAGACTTTTCACATTTCGGCCTGGATGAATGTCAACCTGGTTTGGGGTTTCGAAAGGCGAAGACCTTTATCGGCAGTACACATAGTGAACAGACATCCTGAATGGATTACCGTTGACGAAAACGGCACTTCAATGCTCGACTATTCGTCCAGCAACCTCGAAGAAGTCTTCGGCCCTTACGTCGATCCTGGTGTAGCAGGCGTGAGAGAGTTCACAGAGGAGATTGCTTCGGAAATCTCAAATTACGATATAGAAGAGGTTCATCTTGATTTCATAAGGTACCCCTTCAGGAGTTTTGGATTCAACCCGATTGCATTGGCCGAGTATAGAGATTGGCTGAACGAAGAAGGCTTGTCGAATGGCACGGATAGCTTCGATCGCTTCAGAATCGACGCGGTGACAAGACAGGTCTCGATGATCTCCGAAACAGTTCGAAGCAAGGGCAAAAAGCTATCCTGCGCAGTCTATGATGATTATTCGGAGAGAGCCGTACATGAGCGTCTTCAACCCTGGCTTGAGTGGCTGGAAAACGGCCTTATTGATGCGGCAGTTGTCATGGCATATGGCAAAGAGCCAGAGGAAGTAATCTCAAGGGTGAAAAACATCCGCAGTCTTCACGGCTCCCTGAACAATATCAGAATCGGACTGGGTGCATTCAACTATGCCTCCAGATGGGATGAGTTTATAGAACTCATAAAGCAAGTAAGGGAACTCGAACCGGACGAAGTAACTCTGTTTGCACTGAGTTCAGTCGACGATGAACTATGCGGAAGACTTCAGGCACTCCAGGAAGAAGTGAGGTGATGAAGATGCGCAAGGCATTAATAGTTGTTGATGTTCAGAACGACTTTTACGAAACAGGTTCACTGCCAGTGAGCGGCGCAAGCCAGATAAACGAAGCGATAAACAGAGCTATGAGAGACTCTGTGTATGAGGCGATAGTTGCGGGGCAGGACTGGCACCCCTCCAATCATATGAGCTTTGCGGTCAACCATGGGAAAGAGCCCTTTACACCATTCGATAATAAAAAAGGAATTGGCCCCGTCTTGTGGCCCGTCCACTGCCAGCAGGGAACCCACGGGGCGGCATTTCACACCAACATTGAGACCAACCGGTTTGACTACATAATCAGAAAGGGAACCCATCCCCATGTTGACAGCTACTCGATCTTCAGAGAAAACGACGGAACGGAACTGGGAACAGATGGGCTACTAAGAGCACTCGGAATTGAAGAGCTTGATATCTGCGGACTAGCTCTGGACTACTGCCTCAAATACACCGTTCACGATGCTCTCCTGGCCGGCTTCAAGATAAACGTAATAATAAATGGAACAAAAGGTGTAGAAGCAAACATAGGCGATGTTCAGAGAACTATAGAGGAATTCAGAAGAGCGGGAGTAGAACTGATTGAGAGATGATTTGGCCTGTCGTTGGGGGTCGGAGGTTGGGGGTTGGTCAGGAGCAAA
>NZ_DJHG01000043.1:0-12760 GCF_002432955.1 Mesotoga sp. UBA5825
ATCGGCATTTTTTTTGAGCTCTGTAACCCAAGGTATTGTCGGGAGTTTCCTGTTAAGTCATCAAAATGCTGAGGACTCTCAGCTGAAAGATCGACATTTCTGCCTGCCTCAGAAGGAGCTTAGACAAAACATCAGGTCTGTCGGTTATTATCGAAGCAACTCCCATTGATGAGTATCGACTCATTGCCTCCGTGTTGTTCACTGTCCAAACATGGACATCTCTCCCCATTGATCTTGCTCTCTGTATGAATCTATCATTCAAGATTGTAGTGGATACACTGTAGAAGTCCACATCTACCGACCAAACGAGGCTGGTCAGATACCCTACAACAAGTCCAATAGGTATCTCTGGAGCAAGCTCTCTGACAGTGGTCAATCTTTCAATACTTGTAGACGTGATGACCACCCTGCTCTCAAAGCCCATCTCCTTGACTAACTCTATCGTTGCCCTAGAGATCTCTGGAGAGTATCCATAATCTTTAAGTTCAATGTTCAATTTCACACTTGGCGGAATCCCGGTCATGTACTGAATGACTTCTGCCAGGGTTGGAACTCTCTCCCCGGCAAACTCATTTGAAAAGCGACTACCTATGTCGAATTCGGCGATATCGGCGTAGGTAAGGGTATGGACTCTTTCTCCGACACTTGCGACCTTTGATAGCGACCTATCATGATTTAGAACAAGCACTCCGTCACGTGTCATCTGTACATCGATTTCGATTATGTCTGCACCATCCTCAATTGCGATTCTAACCGCGCTAAGCGAATTCTCAGGCGCTTTGAATGAACTTCCTCTGTGAGCGGTGACCAAAGGCAGTTCAATCTCGGAAACAACTAGAAAACGACCCAAGTATCCGAAGAAGACTCCCTGAATGACTAGAATGATTAGTAGAGGGAGTAGCCAGGGCCTTCGAATCACAACAGGTCTATCAGCAACAGCATCCTTTCTTAGCAATGTTTGAGAATCAAGGACTTCTCCTTCTTTTAGCGCAAAGAAGAGCCTGGTTGTCAAAATAGAATAAAAGATAGATATCCCTATAGAGACAGCCGTAGTAGTCATTGTCTCAGCTGAAGCGAAAATGGAAAGCTTCAGGATATTCATCGATGTGGGTTCATAGCTCGATCGGATAACAACATCTCTCGTGATCCTAAAGACGAAGGAATTGCCGATTATCAGCAGCAGAGAGGGAGTCCAGAATGCCAACATGCTTAGCAACACCTTCTTTGTGTTGCCGTTTACCAGGCTTGTGCTTGCCCTGAGAGCACCGGCAAATGTCTTTCGATCCAGAACGGCGTAGTGAATCGCGAAAATCCAGGAGACAAGAAGTCTGATCATTATCATCAGTGATATTATCGCTGCCATCCAACCAAACGGTCCAGTAACTACAGATGGATACATTCCGACAGGGAGCTCTCTCGAAAACGCTCTCTGCAATACGGGAAGAATCCTCAATGCAGGCAAAATGCACAACAGGAAGATCCCCGATTTAAATGAAGCTAATCCAAGAAGTCTGGGAAGAATCCTTAGAATCCTCGCAAGCACAGATCTTACTCTCTCTTCTCGTTCTTTGAGCGCGGCAGCCGAAAACTTCACTAATCCGCTCTGTTCAAATGAAAAACCAAGCAGCCACAAGAAAGCCACCGTTAAGACAATGACTAATCCAGGAAAACTCTCTGCAAGACTCAAGAAACTCCAGTCAAAAACCATTTTTCTGCCGGTGAAAGAGAACAGAGAGCCAAGCAAAAGGGCAATTAGTGGTACTGTCAATGAAGAGAAGGCAACCTTCATTAGAACCATGAAAGTCACAGACTTCGAAGGCATTTTCAGAAAAACATGATACATCATCTTTGCCCCTATCTTCGCAATGAGAATAACCTCCCACAAACGCGTCTCTCTTATAATATCAAAATCACCAAACGTCAGGACCGACCAATTTGCCAAACGTTGTATTTTGATATGCGTAACTGTGAAGAAGTTCAATGTATAATCCTTCATATGTTTGCTTTGGATGACAGCTAAAATATAAGAGTACAATGTTATTGATGTCGATTATGATAATTTCAAGTCATTTCGGCTATTGATTCGAATAGGGGTTTTTCAGTACGATAGATTGAATAACTGTTCTTAATTGATTCTTGATGGGGAAGTCATACCTTATTAAAGAGCGGTGATGCTGAAGTGGATAGCACTGTTCTCGAAACCGTTGTAACAAAAGTGAAAGACGGCATGTCTGCAATAACCGTTACTCCAGTGAGACTTATTTCAAGACTTGAGCCCGGTAAGGAGTATCCTTCACCTGGATCTTTTATTCTTCGATCAGTAGAGAGTGCCGGGGAGGTTATTGAAAGTGCGGATGTAATAGTCATCACTTCAAAGATCGTTTCAATTCTGGAAGGAAGATGTTATGAGCTAAGTCAAATAAGGCCCTCGCTACGTGCGAGACTGCTTGGGAAGCTCTTTGGGGAGCAATCCTCGAAAGTAGAATTGATTCTCAGAGAAGGGAGAATATTAGCTGTGTTCCCTTACAAGTCTGTGTTAAAGAACAAGGTAATCAGAAAGAGAATGCAGCAGGTATCAGTTGATCAAAGCAAGAGTGAGAAGGTTATTGACAGCTTTAGAAACGTGTTCATGATAAGAAAATATGGTGTCTATCTTGATGAAGGCGGAATAGATGCGTCCAATCTTCCGAAAGGATGAGTATCTCTCCTCCCAAAAGATCCGTGTGAGAGTGCTGAGAAGATCCGTCAAGAAATCGAACTGCTTACAGGTAAGAAAGCAGCAGTGATCATTACGGACACCATAGCATCGGTTGGGAAGACCGGTTCACTTGATGTCTCTATTGGTTTCTCTGGAATTGATCCTTTATCTAGAGAACATGCAAGAACTGATCTGTTCGGAAAGCCAAAGTCCGGTGGTATGGACATTGTTGTCGACTCCATTGCTGCTTTTGCAGGTACAGCTATGGGTGGCTTTGATGAGTGTTCGCCCATATGCATTGTGCGAGGTCTTAATTATAGATACACTGAAATCAAGTATGACTTTGATTCAATCACATATCCTGCAAGTGTCACAATCAAGTCCTTTATCAAAATGATCATTCCGAACTTGATACTATTGTTAGCGCTGCTAATATCTGTCCCGTTTGGAAGAAACAATCAAACCTAGTCAAATGTAGAATGACAGACTTTTCGAGAAAGCGGTCCGGCAGACAAAATGTTATTGTCGCTTATCCATCGGTTTGCTCCATTCAAATGACATAAGATAGACGGCTCCAATGAAAGATCTAGTTAGCTCGTAATGGATCATAATTAAATCTACTCAAGAGAGAGAGTTAATGCATCAAAATAGAATCTANNTCGTGAACCTTGCGAAGCTCATTTTTTTTGCTTTCGATAATTAGTATTACTTGCAGTATAATAATAATAATGCGCACGCAAATGATTCAATATACGTACTACTTTGGAAAGCTTTGTCAACTTATGGTGAGAGACCATAAGTCTGGAATATTGTTGTCTGGGTGAATGATTTGAAGAAGAGAGAACATGGAGCGATAAGCGTTGTGCAGGCCAGAAGAAGAGAAAAGGCCTACTTGCATTTGACTTCAATAGCTACGGTAGTCGGTTTGCTTTCGGTCAGTCTTATTATCATAGCAAACCAAATGTCGGATAGTGTTCTTCAGAACCCTGAGTCCGTAAGACTAGTCTTCGTCATGGGAGTAGCATTGGCTCCGGTTTCATTCGTAATTTACATCTTTGCTCATATCGCTGCAATAGCTGCCCAAAGAAGGGGATGGAATTTCGTCGTTGGGTTTCTTTCTTCACTCCAAACCATTATCTCTCTTTTCTTTGCCAGAGACATTCTTCTCATCGACTCTTCCTCAAGACTAAGCTATCAGACGCCTAATTGGTCGTCGTATGTACTGTGGTCTATTCTTATAGCGTCTCTTCTGCTAACTTTGACTCTCGGCATTTACTCAAGGAAGAGTGTATGAGTCGGTAATCTCTCCAAATATGAGTGAATGGTATGAGTTATCACCATAGAAAGTACTGGCAATACTTCCATTAAGGGCTAGCGGTGTTAGTGCTTCTTTCGATATGACACGACATTCCAGCACTTTGTCTGCCTCACCTACCACTACAATCGATGGTGAAATTCCCTCTTGAGGGGTTAAGCCTGTCTCTTTGAATTTGTCGAAGTATTTTCCACTTCTTGTTCCGCAGAAATTAAGTGCCTCTTGCCACTTCGCCGACATGAAGTTAACCGAAAAGCCGTCACTGCTCCTGAAGAAATTATGAGTGAATCTGCTTGGCCTGATCATGGTAATAAAAACAGGACGATTCCACGTGTATCCCAAGAAGCCCCAGGCAACTGTCATCAAGTTAGTTTCTACTCCGTCTGTCACACCTATTAGCACCCTTCCTGATTTAAGATACTCCAGTAGCTCGGTCGAGTATTCCGGAAAACTGAATTCAGTCATGCTGACCTCCTATTACAAAAACGACGTGGGGATCCCCCTGTCGCTAAATCCTCTTCAGTTGATTCGCGATCTCTGTGTAGTCAGGCTCAACTCTAGGATCATCTGAGACCCATGTGTAAGCGATCTTGCTATCTCTGTTCACAATGAATACAGCTCTCTTAGAGACAACTAGTCCCTTCACGCCCGAAAAGTCCTGGTGTACTCCTCCGTATTTCCTAGATACCTCCCCTGCTACATCAGACAGAAGTTGGAAGGAAAGGGAATTCTGCTCCTTAAAGGCTTTGTTGGCAAAGGGACTATCCATACTTATTCCAAGAATCACAGCATTCATACTCTCGAAATTGGCCAGCGAGTCTCTGAATGTGCAAAGCTCTTTCTGGCATACACTTGTAAATGCTCCCGGATAGAAAACAAGAACTACTTTCTTGCCTAGATATTCATTGAGTTTATACTCCTTAAGATCCGAACCGAAAAGCGAGAAGTCTTCTGCCTTTTCTCCCTTAAGCAACATTCTATATACCTCCTAATAACCGTCTATAATTGTCATATTAATTCTAGCAGATGATAAGCATGATACATAGAAGAAACACCATGCATCCTCCGTCGACATTGACAACCTGGCCGTATTTGCCATTCGGCTCAGACTGAGCGCCCCCGCGGCACACGGAAGTGCTTGCTTATGGCTGCTTCCTCCCGGACCTGACCAGGTTCGCAAGTTCCCATTGCGCAGGACTCAATCCTCAACACCTTCAGACAAACCGACACCAAACCGGCAAAGCCTCGGAAGGCATTCGGCCCCGCGTATGGCGGATTTCGGGTACAGGGAACCGCCAGCTCCCCGCCTAGCATGGTGTAACTACATTATATATTCTGACTTTACAGCTTTCAAGTGCTCCTTAGTTGTTTAGTCTAGTAAAGTCAATTCCCAAAACGAGTACACTCTTATGAGAATAGGTTCTTCTTGTGCCTGGCAAAATCATTCTTCTAACTCCGGCGGCCTTGAGTCTTGCGAGCACTTCATCGGTAAGATCATTATCTGATGCCATCACCGAATCCTGAAGGTCGAGATTCTCAAAGTCATAATTCATGAGCTCTGAGTAGCTCAGTCCACTCTTCAGAAGGGCGCTCTCACCCTCTCTGAAGATGGATAAGTTGTTCGCTCTATTCACTCTAGAACAGAAAAGAGCAAGCTTATCGTCATTCTCAAGATCGTAGTCCTTCATTTTATATGATAGTTCTCTCACGAAGTAATTCCCGAAGCCTGAGTAAGTCTCTTCTGAGAGAGACACCGCTTCGTGCGCAGGAGCAGTGAGTATCATAATATCTCTTTCGCGTGCAGCAAGAATTGCATCACGGTCGAAAACTCCGCCAAACGCTTCAACCCCGTCCTCGTGAAGCTTCTTGATGGTATCTCCATCAATAGCAAAAGTAGATGCAAACATCGTGTCTGGACCACCTTCCGAATAACCGTCACGTAGCTTGCCGGCAAAGACCTTCGTTATCTTTCCCTTGTCTAGAAAGACAGAGATATTATCACTGTAGTAATAGAGCTCCATGAATACATTCATGTTCCTCAACTGAGACTTCTTCAGCCCCACAGCCGGATTACCGATCTGAACCTCGTCCAATAGGCCGGGTTCTTTTGAGAGCTTCAGGAGGTATGCCTTCTGAGAGGGATTGTCCCCGTACAGAAGCTGCATAACGTACTCCATAACTGTGTAATCATATTTTTCAGAAGCGAAAATCTGAGAGAGCGCCTTATGAATAGACGAATTATAGAGCATTGCCGCATAGATCGCTTTCAGAGCATACCTTCTCCTCTTCAGAAGAAGAACATCGCCACATTCTTCCAGACTCTCTATCACTTCATCATAGTCTGTCGGATCGGAAATGACGACTATATCCCTGTGATTCTTGGCACCTGCCATAAGAAGTGCAGGTCCACTCACATCGATCTCCTTAGAAAGGTTCAACTCATCGGGTGATTTCTTCACTGCAGACTCAAAGGGCTTGAGGTTCAGGATTATTATGTCAAAGGGAAGAATCGAATGTTCCTTCATCTCCGTCATGTGTGAGGGAAGATCCTGGATCGCAAGTATTCCTCCGATTATCCTCGGATGAATCGCCTTAAGCCTCCCGTCAAATATTGATGGAAACCCTGTGTAGTCTGCAACCTTTATTGCATTGATGCCATGATCTATAAGATATTCCGCGGTGTGATCTGTAGCAACTATCTCCACCCCATTAGAGGCGAGATAGCCCGCGATCTTCTCCACTCCCGACTTGTTGTGAACACTTATAAAGGCACGCTTAATATTCATCAGGCACCTCCCTGTGATTAGTTTATCATCAATTTGTACTCCAAGACTTTTCGATTGGTTCGAAGAATCTTATTGAACAAGGCATATACTTTACTATCACATGCCCTTGGGTCGGGCAAGGATAGCGGGGGTAACATGACTGAAAAAGAGCTAATTCAAAAGAGTGAATCTGGGGAAATTGGTTTTGCAAGGCTTCAGATAACAGACATTAACGGGATGCTGAAGAATGTAGAAGTGCCCGCAAGGATGCTGCCAACTATTCTTGAGAAAGGCGCTATGTTTGATGGTTCTTCAATTGATGGGTTCGTGAGAATCGAAGAGTCCGACATGTATCTAAGGCCTGATCTATCGACTTTCGCTTTACTTCCATGGGACAACGGCAACTCTAATACGATAAGGCTGATCTGCGACGTGTACAAACCAGATGAAGTTCCATTTGATGGAGATCCAAGGTATATACTGAAAAAGGTCATCGAAAGAGCGAGAAAGATGGGATTCGAAGCTTTCGCAGGGCCAGAACCGGAGTTTTTCATTGTTAGAAGGGATAGTTCTTGTGGAAAACCCGTTGGCAAAATGCTTGATACAGGGAGTTATTTCGACTTACTTCCCGTCGATGGAGGCGAAGAAGTTCGAAAACAGATTGTAATGTCGCTTCAAGAAATGGAGTTTGAAGTTGAAGCCGCGCACCACGAAGTAGCTCCATCTCAACATGAGATAGACTTCAGATACACCGACATTCTGAAGACAGCGGATAATATTCAGACATTCAAGTGGGTGGTGAAGACAATAGCTATCATGAACGGTTTTCACGCCACGTTCATGCCCAAACCCTTTTCCGGAGTGAACGGATCTGGCATGCACATTCATATGAGTCTCTTTTCTGAAGGCAAGAATGCCTTCTTCAATCCAAGCAGTCCACACGGTCTGAGTACCATTGCACTGAACTTTGTTGGAGGTCTTATCTTTCATGCAAGAGAAATCACCTCAATAACTAACCCCACAATTAACAGTTATAAGAGGTTGGTGCCTGGTTACGAAGCTCCTGTAAACATTTCCTGGGCTCTGGGCAACAGAAGTGCGATGATCAGAATTCCCAGCACTAGAAAAGAAGGTACCAGGCTGGAATTCAGGAGCCCTGATCCCACATGTAATCCCTATCTTGCACTTGCTCTTACACTCGCAGCCGGGCTGGACGGGATTGAAAAAGGTATTGAACCACCAGTCCCAATAGATGAAAACATCTTCAACATGAAGGGATCAAGAAGGAAGGAGCTTATGATAGAAAGCCTTCCGGGCACTCTCTGGCAATCTCTTGAGTTCACAAAAAACAGCGAATTTGTTAGAGACACTCTAGGCAAGCATGTCTTTGATACTTTCATGAGATCTAAAGAAAGCGAATGGAGCGAGTTTTGTGCTTCGGTAACAGACTGGGAAACCAGCAAGTATCTTGAGCTCTACTAGTGAAGTCTAGCCTCGAACATTGTCGATATCTAAGAAGGAACTCGACAGCTGAATCGGTGAGAAGATGCCTAGAATGCTTGGGTGTCTCGTAAACGCTTGGTCACACTGCTTGCAGGCCAAAGGCTAGACAATTTCTTCGGTTGTCTTTCCGGGTCAGAACGACCCGAAATATATGAATCGAAGCGATCGGCCAGAGATTTTGAATGCAGAACGGAAGCGACAAAAACGAATAACTGAAAAGAGCTTTAAAGGTAAACACAACTGGAAACCGGAGAACAAAAAAGCCCGGGGATCCCCGGGCTTGTGTTCATAAAGAGTTCAATTGCCACAAGTAGAGCAGCTTCCACCAGAGCAGGATCCGCAGCTTTCGGAACCTGAAGAACAGCCAAAGCTTGAGATGTTGGTTATCTGCTTGGAGAGGCTGCCCCCACATTTCTCGCAAGGGGGCACCTGAGAGTCAATCTTCAGAAGAAGGCTCTCTTCATTACCGCAATCTTCACAGACAAACCTGTATAAAGGCAAATAACACACCTCCCTTATCACTCAGATGCAACATCGATTTCGTCCACCAGCACTGAAGGAGAAGTAACACGATAAATGGAGGAGATTGGATCGCACCCAACTTCAGCAATTCCATTATAGACCTTCAATATGTTTGAGGATATTGTGAACTGCTCAATTGGATTACTGATCTTACCGTTTCTGACATAGAACCCGCTGGCACCAAGAGAAAACTCTCCTGAGACCTGATTTGTTCCTGAATGCAGACCCGTTAAGTCGGTCACAAATATCCCTTCTCCCATAGTCTCGAGAAGTTCGTCAAAACTCTTCTCTCCTCTCTCAATAACAGTATTGACGGGAGCAATGGAAGGCTTTGCTCTGTGAGTTCCTCTCACTGAATTGCCTGTTGACTTCTTCCCATCCTTTTTCGCAGTTCTCAGATCATATAAGAAGGTCATAAGTTTTCCATTCTCCACGATCGCTTTCTTGGAAGTCGGAAAGCCTTCGTCATCAAAAGGCTTGCTATAGGGACTTTCGGGCAGTAAAGGATCGTCATAGACAGTCAGCCTGCTTGATCCAATTACTGTTCCCTCTTTTCCCTTCAAAACCGAAAGCCCTCTCTGAACGTTATCTGCTGAATACATAGACATGAAGGTCCCAAATAACTGTCCAAATACGTCGTTCCTGAAGATTACTCTGTACCTTCCGCTCTTGACTTTTCCAGCACCCAGCTGTTCCACCGCTCTCCTGGAGGCCTCGTGACCGATTCTCTCGACATCAAGCTCCTCAGGTCTTCTAACAAGTGAAAAGGAAAAGCCCGTCTTCTTCGATTTCTCATCTTCCGCAAGGCTCACAACGACAGCAAATCCATAATCGCTCTTATACGTTTTGTTAAGACCTAGGGTGTTGACGATAACAAGTTCCGACCAGCTGTCTGCAGTTCTGCAAGTTGGAATCATAACGATTCTCTTGTCGTAGTCCAGCGCCGATTTCTCCAACGCTATCACCGTATCGATCTTTTCCTTGACTGATTTCTTCTGAAAGTCTCCTGAATAACCATCGAATTGCGCATAATCGCCCGATCCATCGTGAAACACATATACATCTTCTCCACTTGCTACAGAATAGTTCTGAAAAGCTTCATCGACCAGCAGTTCTGCAGCTTCTTCGCTAAGAACCTCGGAAAAAGCAGCTCCGATCTTTCCGATCTTAAGTCCTCTGAAGTACACTTCTGTCGAACTGGCATCCTTATACGAATCTATTTCGCCGTTCAGAGAGCTCAACTGGAATTCTCCACCGCTTGAGTAATATATTTCGGATTCCTCGAACCCTCTCTTTCTGGAGATTTCGAAGGCTTTGTCAGCGAAAGTCTTGATATCCATCAGTTTCGCCCCCCAACTATCAATTCAGACACTTTCACAGTGGGCTGACCTACATCGGCGGGAATCGAGCCAGAGATAGATCCGCACATTCCCTGACCTCTCGCCAGATCATTACCGACCATGTCTATCTTCGTGAGAACCTCATCGCCCTTCCCAATTAGAGTCGCACCGCGTACCGGCCTGGTTATCCTGCCGTTCTCTATCATGTAACCTTCCATAACTGCAAAGTTGAATTCACCCGTGGATGGCATCACGGAACCGCCTCCAAGGGATTTTGCGTACAGACCGTAGTCTGTTGCTGCGATTATTTCCTCCGGATAGTACTCTCCCGGAAGGAGGAAGGTGTTGCTCATTCGAGATGTCGGAGCGTATGTGTAATCCTGCCTCCTGGCACTTCCAGTGGGCTCCATTCTCATCTTTATCGCTCCGAGGCGGTCAATCATGTAGTTTTTGAGGATTCCCTTGTCTATTAGAAGATTCCTTCTTGTCGGTGTCCCTTCGTCATCTACATTTGCCGATCCCCAAGCATTAGGTATCGTCGGGTCGTCTACGGCAGAGACACATTCATTTGCTATCTTCTGTCCCAGTTTCCCTGCAAAGACCGACGCCCCTTTTGCTACTCCGGTTGCTTCCAGGGCATGACCACATGCCTCATGGAAGATAACCCCGCCAAATTCATTGGAGATTATGACAGGCATCTTTCCCGCAGGCGCATACTCAGCCTTAACCATCCTGTCGGCGATTCGAGCAGCTCTTTCACCAGCGGCCCTCGGGTCCTTGATATTGAAGAACTCAAACCCCATTGCACCTCCCGGACCATAGAAACCCGTCTCCATATTGCCGTTCTTGGTAGCAACAGCGGATATCGCCAATCTTGTCCTTGAACGGTGATCCTGCGCTTTAACTCCTTCGGAGTTATAGATCCAGACATTTTGATCATACTCGATGTAATTCACGACAACTTGAGATATTGTGCTTGAGAAAGTCGAAGCTCCCTCATGAGCAAGCTTCATAACACCAACTTTTTCCTTTTTCGGAACGCTTTCGGGTGCATGAAGAACCGGACAAAGATCAACGTACTCTCTCTCTCTGAAATCAATTACGGTATCGACATCTCTTTCTTGATCAATGACCGCCTTAAGCCTATCCGCAACTTTCATAAGACCATCAAGTGAAAGGTCGTTTGTGTAAGCATAGATACTTCTTGTCCCCTTAAAGGCTCTCAATCCTGCTCCAAACAATTTCCCCGAAACGCTTCCTTCCACCTCACCTTGAACCATGCTTATACTTCCCGTGTATCTATCTTCCAGGAAGATTTCTGCAAAATCCGCTCCGCCAGACAATATCTTAGTGATAACCGCGGAGTATGCTTCATCTGAATACATGATGCACCTCCATTCTTGTTAGGTATTCTTACTATTTTACAACATTATGAGTAGTGAGGTACGTGTAATTAGAAACTCGCTTAAGAATCTATAGTCTATGACGCCTGAAAAGGCTTCTGGCGGCAGCATATTTCAGCGCTATCGGTTTTCCGGAAAGCCCCCTCACAATGAATCTGATAGTTATAGCTCCAATTACTATGGCTCCTCCAATCATTGGTAGTTTTCCCGGGACCTCTCCCATAAAGAGAAAGACCCATAGTGGGCTGAGAATCGGTTCTATCATGAGTATCAGGACTGCTTCCAGTGCAGTAGAATGCTTAATCGCTTCTGAATAGAAAACATATGACAAACCAAGCTGTGCAACACCCAGTATAATAAGGTTTACCCAGCCTGAAAGACTCGGAAGAGAACCGATAAGAAAGGGAATCCCAACAACGGCAGTAAGGATATTTCCTAGCAGCACAGACTCTATCGGAGACCCATCCTTTTGGAGTCTCATAAATACGTTGAACAGAGCGAAAGTAACTCCGCTAGCTACTGCCATAATGTTTCCAACCATACCTCTGCTATCGAGGTTTTCAAAGAAAAAGAGCGCCATGCCTCCGAAGGCAGTCACAATGGTAATCCAATCAAGAAGCCTGACCCTTTCCTTCAAAATCCAGGCGCTTAAAAGCGCAACATATATGGGAGCAGTCGACTGCAGCAAAATCGCGTTTGCAGCTGTCGTCATTTTATTCGCTGAAACGAACAGGATCACTGTGATTGTGTAGGCTAGAGCCGAGGCTATCTGCGAAAAAGACCAGGTGAACTTTGGTTTTCCGAGAGCAACAAGTATTACTAAGGAGGCAATAATACTTCTCATTCCGGAAATCGCAAGTGGATTTGAGTCTACATTTTTGATCAACAGACCTCCCGTACTCCAGAGAAGACCCGTAATAACTAGGAAGAATGTCGACTTGGCCTTAATAGACTTCTTGTTGCCCCGGATCATAAATTAACCTCAAATATTGAGCGTAAAGTCCCATGGAAGAAGAATACAACAGACACTCTTGGTTGACAAGCTGCCAATCATTGAGACTTCGACCGTACCGATGCCGTCGTTGACGTGACCGGGGTTGGGGATTGCAGGTTGAGGTGTGCCAAGCGAGATCACTTGGCCGTTGAATGGATTTCCGTTCTCCGACAAGAGAGAATGAGAAAGAGCGGAATAAGACGCAAGGCGCCGAAAGAAC
>NZ_DJHG01000022.1:0-322 GCF_002432955.1 Mesotoga sp. UBA5825
CTATCACCCCATGTCACTCGTATAAACTCTTTACTTTATCACCCGTAAGCCTGCCACGAAAACTTGCCCCAATGAGCCTGCCCTGATGTGAACCTGTTCAGGGTACCTACATGGGTTCTCGCCCTAAGAACCGCTGTACACTTAAGAGCAAGGACCCGCTGATGGCTTTGAAGAACCGTCCTTCGTGAAGAACGGTTCTTCGTTCCGACGCTTCGCGTCCAGGTTCTTCGTTCTTGGTCAAGCACATCTCGTCTGAACCTGATTCAGAATCTCGATCTAAGATCAGTTACAAGTGGAGAACCGTCCTTCGCTGAGACCCAAG
>NZ_DJHG01000022.1:373-80799 GCF_002432955.1 Mesotoga sp. UBA5825
TCCGCCGTCCACCGAGAAGAGCATTTCAAAAGACTTATAGAGTGTATTGGCTTTTGCTCTTATAACTTGCAACTTGCAGGTTCGAAAAACCTTGAGAGCAGTATTTTGAAACAAGTTCAGCATGACGGAATGTGATGTTTTGATCAACAGCTTGCAACTTGGAACTGAGAACTTGCAACTGATCTTTCAGCGTACGGCGCATCATAGGACGAATAAAAGATCCTCGCTCTGGAACGAAGGGCTTCTCTTTTATTTGTCTCATACAGTCCAACCACAACCTTGCGAACATTTTGTGGCTGCTAAAGTCTCACCATGGCAGAGGGCATTAGATTCATAAATGGGCCTTTTACTCAATTTCGGTCGTTTTCTGCTGTTAGAAGTGCTCTGAAAATGTTAGAATTGTCCTGAATATCTGGAGGTGGCTTTCGTGACGAAGAATCCCCTGAATCTAAGGCTTTCAGAGATCATGTCCTTAAGAGGTTCTTTTGAGTTTTATAGAGAGAGAATTGATAGATACAACGACAAACTGAATGCATTTCTTCAGGTGAGCAACCCTTCCGATTCGCAAAAGGAAGGGTTTCCTTATGCTCTAAAGGATAATATTCTGGCGGTAGGGACTCGAACAACCTGTGCGAGTAGAATACTTGAAAACTATGAGTCTCCTTATGACGCCACTGTTACCAGCAAGCTGAACAATAAAGGCGGAATTATACTTGGCAAGACCAATATGGATGAATTCGCAATGGGTTCCTCAACTGAGAACTCCGCGTTTGGACCTTCCAGAAATCCCTGGGATCTCGACCGAATTCCTGGAGGCAGCAGTGGTGGAAGCGCAGCAGCAGTTGCTGCGGGTCTTGCCCCATTTGCATTGGGAAGTGATACCGGAGGGTCGGTAAGACAGCCGGCTTCCATGTGCGGAATCGTTGGTTTTAAACCGACTTATGGCCTTGTGTCGAGATACGGATTGGTTGCATTTGCCTCATCGCTGGATCAGATCGGGCCATTGACGCGCTGTGCACAAGACGCCGCAGAAGTGATGGCGATGATCGCAGGCCACGATCCGAAGGATTCAAATACTCTAAGGAGGAATCTAGACTTCAATGTCTCTATTGAAAGCGATATTAAGGGGCTGAAGTTTGCTGCACCTTCAGAGATGCTTAACTACCCGGGTTTGGATTCGGGAGTCAAAGAGAGATTCCTGTCAATGATGGAAGCTATGAGGAGCGCCGGTGCAAAAGTAGAGGAGATTTCGATTCCTAGTGTCGAGTATGCTGTCGCCACATATTACTTGATCGCTCCGGCCGAGGCAAGCTCGAATCTCGCCCGTTATGACGGAATCAGATTTGGGTCGAGAAGTCCCGCAGAAGACTATGAAAGTCTCATAAACAAGAACAGAGACAGCGGTTTCGGAGAAGAAGTGAAAAGGAGGATTCTTCTTGGAACTTTCACTCTCAGCGCCACCTATTATGACGCGTACTACAGAAAAGCGTTGAAAACAAGAAGGATCATGGCCGGTGAACTCAACCGAGTACTCAATGAATATGATTACATTGTAAATCCCTCTTCGCCAGTCATTGCTCCGAGACTTGGCGAGATAACCGATCCCCTCGCCTACTATCTTATGGATATATATACTATACCTGCAAATGTAGCAGGGCTTCCGTCGATCTCAGTTCCTACAGGCCTGGTTGACGGTTTGCCTGTCGGTCTGCTTCTCACCGGGAAGAGGTTCAGTGATGTCTCGCTACTGAATGCTGCCGGGGGGATTGAGGATCTCTCTCCCTCTTATGAAAACGGACTGGCGAAGATCCCTGAAAGGTGGGCGAAATAATGTATAAGACTGTGATCGGGCTGGAAATCCATGCTCAGCTCAAAACCGAGACCAAAGCATTCTGTAGCTGTCGGGCCGATGTTTTCGATCTTGAACCGAATACTGTTATTTGCCCTGTCTGCACAGGTCAACCCGGCACTTTACCGGTGTTAAACGAACGGGTAGTCGAGTTCGCCGTAATGGCCGGAATTGCTATGAACTGCACCATCAATAGGCGGTCGGTCTTTGACAGAAAGAATTACTTTTACCCGGATCTGCCGAAGGGTTATCAGATTACTCAATACTTTTTCCCGATAGCCGAGAACGGTTACCTGTATCTCGTAAACGGCGAAGAGAAGCGAAGTATTAGGATCCGCAGGATTCACATAGAAGAAGACGCGAGCAAGATGGTTCATCAGGGAACGGAATCAATAACCGGATCGTCGGGAAGTCATCTGGATCTAAATAGGTGCGGGGTTCCGCTAATTGAAATTGTTACAGAACCAGATCTAAAGAGTCCGGTCGAGGCCCGCATCTTCATGGAACTCCTCAGAGATACGCTAAGGGCCCTGGGTGTCTGTTCTGGAGACATGGAGAAGGGCGCATTGCGCTGCGATGCAAACATCTCGATGGTTGACGAGAGTGGGAGGAGCTCCAACAGGGTAGAAATCAAGAACATCAACTCTTTCAAGTTCGTTGAGAAGGCACTGGAATTTGAACAGGAGAGGATTTCCAAGGCATTGGCTTCAGGAGTCGATGTCGCAAAAGAAACCAGGTCCTGGAATTTCTCTTCAAAGGAAACATATTCTATGAGATCAAAGGAGGAAGAGAACGATTACCGTTATTTCCCCGAACCTGATCTCCCAGAGCTTATAATAAGCGATGATCTTATAGAGAGAATTGAGAGAAGTCTTCCGGAGCTTCCCTGGGAGAAAGTAGAGAGATTCATGGAGCAATACTCGCTTCCCGGCTATGACGCCTCCGTTCTTGCTTCAGATAGTGAAATCTCTTCTTATTTTGAAGAGGTTGCGCAGGCCACCGGAAAGCCCAAAGAGAGTTCAAACTGGATTATGGGAGAGGTTATGAGGCTTATGAACGATAGGCAACTTTCCCTGGAAGAGGTGAAGGTAAGTCCGGAGAACTTCAAGGAGCTTTTCGATCTAATTGAGCAGGGCAAGATCTCAAACAAGATAGCAAAAGACATTTTTTCAGTGATCGTGGAGAACGGAAAGTCACCTGCTGAATTGGTTAGAGAAAAGGGACTTCAACAGATAGACGATGACACCGTGATCGAAGATGCAGTTCGAAAGGCCATGAATGACAACCCTGCAGCCGTTCAGCAGTTTAGAGACGGTAAGGAGGGAGTCCTTGGATACTTCGTAGGAGCGGTCATGAAAGCGACCAAAGGAAAGGCAAACCCGTCCAAGGCAAATGAAATCGCAAGGAGGCTGCTTAGAGATTGAAGAAGAGACTTTGTCTGTTCATAGTTGTTTTTCTGGGAGTTCTGATCTTCTCCGAAATTCAGATCAAGCTGAACAATGCTGGGTGGAGCGTTTCCGCGGACATACGGGCATATGAAGATATTTATCTGACACTAGCTTTGGCCTCGGGAATCCCCTACGTTGGGGTAACTTATGTGGACACCTGGGAGGAATACTCCACCGGATTTCTTAAGCTGAAGATCAAAGACGGCCTTTTCAGAGGATCGCTGCTTGCCAGCAACGAGGGGCTTTTCATGGGTGTAAGGTACGTCACCAACACAAATCAGATCCCCATCTTTTCTCACACTACTCTTGAACTCGAGCTTTCAACGGTGGGCAAGATGAAGTATCTGGCGAGGAACTGGGTGCGTCTACCGCTGGGTCAGCTCAATGGAGGCCTCAACGTATTCCTCCATGGGGAGGACTCCTTTTCGTTTAACGATATAGGTTTGTATCTTTATGCAAAGGAATATGAGCGAAGCCTAAGGATAAAGAATGCAGAGAGTAACGTTGTCGCCACTGTGGATCTCAAGACTAACGACTCGCTCGGAGAGGTCGGTTACGGTATAGGGATAGGGATGAACTATCTTTCCTTCGATCTCGGCGTGGCTTTCGCCGGGAATTTCATAGTCCCGGCCGGCGACCTGAGACTAATGCTTTCGCCGACAGTCATGGTAAGCATGCGAGGGATCGATGCACAGATGCTTATCTCGAAGCTTGGGAGCGACGATTCGGTCTTTGCAGGTATCTCAGTCACAAACTTCAACCTTAACGGGATTTTCATGAGGCTTGTATTCTGATGGGTGTGGGAGCGTATGTGCATATTCCTTTCTGTGCTAGAAAATGCTCTTATTGCGATTTCTGCACAATCCAATTCGACAGGGAATCGGTCGAGGCCTATCATGATTCGTTGAAGAAGGAGATCGAGATGTATGAGGTCCCGGGAATCGTCGATACCTTGTACTTCGGAGGGGGATCACCTTCGCTGTATCCTATTGACCTAATGGAGGAAATCGTATCGCATATCAATCTTTCATTGGGTACAGATGTGTCTGAGGCTACCATAGAGGCCAACCCGTGGGAGCTCGATAAAGAGCATCTCCTGGCGTGGAGATCTATTGGCTTCACCAGGCTTTCAGTGGGAGTCCAGTCATCCGAGCGGAGTATATTGGAGCGTTGCGATAGACCCGTTCCCGCCGATCTTATGGGCAGGTTGTTCTTGAGCAGAGATACTTTCGATAATCTGAATCTCGATTTCATTCTCGGGTTACCCGGTGAAAACAGAGAAAACGTGATTGCCAATTTAGAGCTGATCAAAGAGCTTTCCCCCGATCACGTCTCATACTATATCTTTGATTCAGATCACGAAACTGAATTGATGAGGCGGGTACATGATGCTATCATTGAGTTGCCCGATTCCGAAGCAATTGCAGAACTTCACGACATGGTTCTTGAATCTTTGGCCAGTATGGGATACAAGAGATATGAGATATCATCCTGGGCAAAAGATGGTAGTGAATGTCTTCATAATCTGAAGTACTGGCGAAACGAGGAGTATCTGGGTTTCGGAGTTTCTGCCGGCGGTCATCTGGATCGCAAGAGATACGTCAATACCGAGGACCTTCAACTTTACAGCAGTTTGGTCAACCAGAAGATAAAACCGATCGCCGAGTTCGCAGAAAACGATGCTGTTCAGGAGTTGTTTGAAACTCTCTTTATGGGACTGAGGTTGGCAGAAGGAGTGGATCTGTCTGATCTGGTGTATTCCCGGGAGCTTCTTTCTCTCCTGATTTCAAAGATAAAAACCCGTCTTGGAGATTATATCTCATCTGACGAAGAGACGCTTAAGTTGAACGACTCCGGGATGGATGTCTCCAGAAGAGTGTTACAGCAGCTCCTGGATATAAAGGAGGAGATCGAGATTGCTTTCTCCACATGAAGTACTCGAGGTTGCATTAAGAATCGAAACTGAAGGAGAGAACTCTTACAGAGAACTGGCGGAGAGCGCGCATAACGACCGGCAGGGCTCGGTCTTTAGGTTCCTCTCTTCTCAGGAAAGAAGTCACGCCGATACCTTTCGAACTCTTCTCAGGAGATTTGAAGAGGAGGCCATAGAACTTATAAACTGGGACGATGCACGTCAGTACATGGCGGCCTTGACCGAGGCAAGTGTGTTTTCTGACGAATTGAAGGACGCGATGAGCCGCTCAGACTATAAAAAGGCTATTGAACATGCAATAGAAGTGGAAAAGAAAAGCATAGCGTTCTACGAGAGTCTTTTGAAGAACTCAAAGGCCGATACTGTCGAAGCTCTCGAAAAGGTAATCAGCGAAGAGAAGAACCATGTTGAACTTCTGGAAGGACTGAGATAATGGCCGTGGAAGAGCTTTCCGACTATCTGAAGAGGTTCTCTATTCACGAACGCCGTAATGAGACCGAAAGCTGGGACTCTTACTTCATGAGACTCGCGTACCAGGTTAGAGAGCGATCCAGCTGCCATCATAGAAAAGTGGGCGCTCTAATAGTGAGGGAGAATAGGATTCTTTCGACCGGCTATAATCAACCGCCTTCGGGTTTCCCTCATTGCGATGAGATAGAGTGCATAAGGGATGCTCTGGGAATACCTTCCGGCCAGAATCAGGAGATATGTTACGCCGCTCATGCTGAACAAAACGCACTGTCTCAAGCGGCGAAATTCGGAATCTCGACTAATGGATCCACCATATACGTTACTCATCGCCCTTGCTCCATCTGCGCCAGACTAATAATCAATGCGGGGATAATAAAGGTTGTGTTCTCCGAAGGTTACCCGGATCCACTTACTGAGTTTATGTTCGAAAAAACAGGTGTCACAATGACGCATTTCACAAAGTGAATGGGAGGAAATCATGGCTATCGCAAAGTTAATGAAGTACTTAAGGCAGGACAGGATGCCTCATGTTTGGTGCCCGGGTTGCGGAAACGGCGTTATTATGAAGGCTTTCATAGAAGCTGTCGATAAGGAAGAACTTGATCCCGACAGAGTCGCCGTCATCTCGGGAATCGGATGTTCTTCAAGGGTTACGGGCTACCTGAACTTCAATACGATGCACACTCTTCATGGAAGAGCAGTAGCATTCGCTACAGGAGTGAAGCTTGCCCGACCGGAATTCAATGTGGTAGTTATGGGTGGAGACGGTGATATGGTCGCCATAGGAGGGAATCACTTCATTCATGCCTGCAGGAGAAACATGGATCTCACTGCAATAATATTCAACAACAATATCTACGGTATGACCGGTGGGCAATACTCTCCTACTACTCCTTACGAGAAGATAGCTTCGACCTCGCCATATGGAAACGTTGAAAACTCGTTTGACATAGTTAACCTGGCAGTCTCTTCAGGCGCAACGTATGTTGCCAGAACGACAGTATTTCACTATGCTCAAATGGTTCAGTTCATTCAGAAGGCCCTCAACCATAGAGGCATGGGGATAGTAGAGATCATGACCAACTGCCATACGTACTATGGCAGGTACAACGCAATGTCGAAACCCGAAGACATGCTTGCATACTTCAAGAAAAACACAGTTCAAATAGCCAAATCAAAAACAATGACTCCCGAAGAGCTGAAAGATAAGATCGTTGCAGGTGAGTTTGTGAATATAGAAGCGGAAACATACAGCGACAGATACAAGGCAAAGAGCGAGCAGATAATCGCAGCGGAGAGAGGTGAGAAAGCATGAAGCACGCATTCTCTCAGCCTCATTCGGTAAGGATTTCCGGTATTGGAGGCCAGGGAAATGTTTTGATGGGGATAATTCTCGCAGAGGCCCTTTTGATACAGGGAAGTTGGGTAGTGCAGACCCAGTCTTTCGGAGCCCAGGTGAGAGGAGGACTCTCTCACTGCGATGTTCTCTTCAACACTGAGCCCATAGATTACCCCAAGGCTCATTCCTTTGAACTGATTTACTCTATGCACCAAACCGCTGTAAATGCTCATGCCCCTCTCATTCACATGAACGGCGTTCTTATTGTCGACTCCACTCTCGTCAAGTCTATTCCAAAAGAAGGAATCAGAATGACGAGAAAGATCATATCGAAGCCAGTGACAGAGCTCACTGATAACAAGTTTGGAAGTACTCTGCCGGCCAATATGGTCGGTCTAGGGTTGATTGCCAGAGCAGGAAACTTCGTCACAACTCAGTCGTTGAAAGATGCCATGGCAAAACACATAAAACCAAAGTACGTAGAGATGAATTCCCAGGCGATTGATTTCGGTTACTCACTAATAGAGAAATCGTATAGTATTAGAAGAGAAAGAATCGATTCTGTCGGCCGGGGATTTGAATGAAGAAGTTTATCAGGAGTCTTGGCAACGCAACAAATGGAATCAAGCACCTTCTGAGAGAGAGAAACTTCAGAATCCAGCTTGTAATCGGAGCAGTGATCTTGACTGTCGGCGCACTGATCGGACTGGACAAGGGTGATTATTACTGGCTTCTCTTCTGTACGTTTATGGTTCTGCTTCTCGAAGGAATCAATACCCTGGTGGAGAAGATAGCAGACATATTGAGGCCCTACTATGATGAAAGAGTGCGTGTACTCAAGGATACAGCGGCTGCTGTCGTTCTTCTGGGGAGCGCGGTATCTGTTTTGATTGGGTTATCAATTATTTTACAATCAATTTTCGGTCTGCATTTTGCCGTTGGACTGCTTTTTGGTATAATAATTCTGGTTGTCTTCTTTTCTTTGGGGCTATTTGGAGGTGGCAGGGAATGAACCGTCGGGTCATTCTGTTATTCCTATTATCGTCTTTGCTATTAATGACTCGCAGTTTCGCGTATTTCCTCGTTACATACGTGGTTAGGCCGGGAGACTCGATTCATACTATTTCGAGAGATCTGAGTGTAAGCATCTCAACTATTATTGACTTCAACAATATCAAAAGTGCAAACAGCATTAAAGCAGGGGACACGCTTAAGATACCCCAACCGGACGGTTTGATCTACGAGGTTCAGTCTGGTGACACCTTCGATTACATCGCAAAGTTGTTTTTCTCTCCTGTCGATGAATTGATAGCAGCAAATAATCTCAGGCCGGATTCTGTAATCAATCCCGGTCAAAGAGTTTTTATTCCCATGTCTTTGGTCAACCTGTATCAGTACATTCCTCAGAGCACCCCTTTCAGATGGCCCATTTATGGAGTAATATCTTCTGATTACGGTTGGAGAACACATCCTGTAAGCGGGCAGCCCTCATTCCATTCGGGGCTTGACATTGCGGCTCCGGAAGGAACGCCGATCTTCGCAGCTTCGAGGGGAACAGTAGTCTTTGCCGGAGTGAACGGCGGTTATGGAAATATGGTTGAAATACAGCACGACAACGGTTACGTAACCCGCTATGGCCACATGAGCAGGATCAGTGTTTATGTAGGTCAAAGAGTGGATACCGGTTCGTTGATCGGCCGGGTCGGAAGCACAGGGGTCTCGACTGGTCCTCACGTACATTTCGAAGTCAGAGATCCGAAGACCAACACGATGAATCCACTTTCTATGCTTCCAACTCGTGATCTTATGTATGTTATAAGAAGAGAGGATGACGGCACCGCTGCCGGTGGTAAATGACAAAGATACTGGTTAGTGCGTGCCTTATCGGAGTCAATTGCACCTATCGTGGAGATAACAACCTGTCTTTCAAGCTTCTAGAGCTAGTCGACAGGTTTGTTTTTTTGCCTGTGTGCCCCGAGCAGCTTGGCGGACTCCCCACGCCTAGGCCTCGTGCGGAGGTTACTACCTCAAAGGACTGGCTGGCAAGCAAGATAGTCCTAGATCAGTTTGGAAACGATGTCACGAGCAACTATGAGAAGGGGGCCGAAGAGGTTCTGAAGATTGCAAAACTCTCAGGTTCAAGTATTGCAGTTCTCAAATCGAGAAGTCCTTCTTGTGGTTGTAGAGGTATCTACGACGGAACCTTCAGCGGAGTGATGATAGACGGAATGGGAATAACGGCAGAACTGCTCATGAAGAACGGCATCGAAGTCTATTCCGAGGAAGAAACTAGCTTCTTATACTAGGATCAAACAACTCCGTAAGAATCTGCATCTCTTCCTTCTCGTCGAGCGTAAAACCCGGACTCTTCGCAAGGATAACCCATCTACCTTTTTGCCATAGCAAGGACTGATCTTTACCTCCGAACCTGACTATTTTGGCGTAGTAGTAATCTGACTTCTTAATCCTTCCTAAATCTCTAGTCAGAACCGATCCTTCTACAAGGAAGAGCGTCTCCCATGTGTCTTTTGCAGCTTCAACAGATTCCATTTTCCAGACATAGACGTTTATCACTCTTGAACTTAGATCCAGTTGCAGGCAGCGCACCGAGTTGTCATACGGAGGGTAGAACACTCTGATGCTTTCTCCGCTTTCCTGCTTAACGGAAACCCCATTCGCGAGTCCCTGATCTGGCGGAAATGGCGCTTCACCGAGAAAAGTGAAGATACTTCGATTGAAAACAAGATCGTCAAGCATAATCTCATCTTTGGGCACAACAACATCTTTCCTGTGACCAAATGCGTAGTAAGAAGCAAATGCAATCAGTCCCAACACAAAGGCGACTGTGAACAACGCCCTGTTTCTATAACGCTTCACCTTAGCGCCTTTCACTTTCACTGCTCCCATCATTCAGATAAGTTCTAGAATCCTTGCTACCTTTGCTGGATCAAGCCTGTAAGGAGACCCCTTCCCTTGATAAAAGCCATGTTCTCTAATCAGATGGATTGAAATAGGTGAGTAGTCGACTTCTTCCTTTCGAGCTATGTTCCTGACATTGACGTTGGCTTTCTTTGAAAGATGACCGTGACGAAAGGGACAGGGTATGTAGCCACGGCTCTCCTCAACGATTACAACGAATCGGTCATCGACCTTTACAGGCGAACCGAATCCTCTCTCGCCTTGCTTCATAAACATTTCCAGTTTGTTCGCGATTATCTCGTTTGTCAAACCCAGTTCCTTTACCTTCGCCTGATCCTCACTAATAATATCTACCAGATTTCTTTCGTCGTGACCAAGAAAACCCGGGCCGGTAATACTGCCGGCTCTCATATTTTCCTGGATCTTATCGAAGTCCGGAGTCTGTTTCACAATCTCACCTCCAAAACTATCCAAATTTGTCGAAGTAGATCTTTTCTTCAGTGATTTTGTGCTTCGTCAAAACATCTATGCAGGCGTTTATCATTCCGGGACTGCCGCAGAGATACCCTTCTCTTGCAACATCATCACCCTGTTCGGAAAGATATCTGTCGACAACATCAGTAATGAGACCTATCTCGCCTTGCCAGTTGTCTTCCTGCTGCGGATCGGACAGCGCAGGAATGAAGTTAAAATTTGGCATCTTGCTTTCGATTTCCTTCATCTCCTCAAGGTAGAAAAGATCCCTCTTACTTCTTGCTCCAAAGAAATAATACGCCTTTCTCTCAACTCCCTTTTCCATCATATCCAACAAGATTGACTTGATCGGAGCCATTCCAGAACCTCCGGCAATGAATATTATATCTGAATCGGTATCTCTTAGAAAGAAATCTCCGAATGGTCCGAGGATTCTAATCCTGTCACCCACTTTGAGCATTTTGTGGACGTAAGTGGTAACAATTCCATTTGGAACCAGTCTTATAAGGAGTTCCACTCCATTCTTCACGGACGGCTGGGAGGACATCGAGTAGGCTCTCATGGTCTCTTCTCTTATATCCCCATAGGCAGGGACAACCAGCTGGACGTACTGACCGGCTCTGAAACTTATCTCATCTTGAATACTGAAAAAGACTTCCTTAATGTCGTGAGTAACGTCTTCTATGGAAGAGACTGTCGCCACATATTCGCGAATGTTGAACAACTCTTCGGGAATCTCGATTGACATATCACCCTTAACTTTGATCTGGCACGAAAGCCTCACATTGTCCTTCTTCTCCTTAGGCGAAAGATAAGGAAGTTCAGTGGGAAGTATAGGCCCAACGTCCGTCTTCACTTTAACCTTACAGAGACCGCAGCTGCCCTTTCCCCCACAGGCAGATGGAATGAAGATCTTTTCTCCAGCAAGAGTCGAAAGAAGAGTAGATCCGCCCTTGACCTTGTGACTCTTCGAGTCGTTGATAGTGATACTTACTTCTCCATAATTGTTCACAAGAGCGTCTGCAATTGTAAGAACGGCAGCGAGTACTGCGGAGATCCCTCCAACGACCAGAGCCGTGACGATTATCTGCAAGCCAAACACCACCTTACTGGACGGGCAGCATGCCCGAGAAACCCATAAAGGCCAGGGCCATAATGCCGATGATAATCATTGTTATTCCCGGGCCCACCAACTGAGGAGGCAGGTCCTTCTCTCTAAGTCTCATTCGCATTGCAGACAGAGCAACTATCGCAAGCCACCAGCCGGCTCCAGAGCCGAAACCGAAGAATAACGACTGAATCAGGCTGTACTCTCTGATAATCATGAACAGTACGCCCCCAAGGATCGCACAATTCACTGTAATTAAAGGCAGAAAGATCCCGAGATTCATGTAGAGCGTTGGAGAGAATCTGTCTATGACCATCTCCAGAAACTGAACGAATGCGGCAATGACAATAATGAACACTATGTACCTTAGATAGACTAAATTCAGCGGGACAAGAATGTAGTAATACACTATGTAATTGAGCACAGATGTCAAGGTAAGAACAAAGGTTACCGCCATGCCAAGACCATTGGCCGTCTTTATGTCCTTCGATACCGAAATGAACGAGCACATCCCCAGAAAGTTGCTCAGAACCATGTTGCTAGTAAGAGCTGCAGCGATCATTATCACAAAAGGATTAAGCGGAACTCCCATCTACATCTCCCCCCTCACTTCTTCTTCACGATCGGAGTCCTTGCGATCCAGATTATCGCACCCAATATGAAGAAGGCACTGGGTGCCATTATCATTATTACCCATGGAGTGAAGCCTTCAGGCATGACTCTCAATCCGAACAGAGTACCGAAGCCTAGCAGTTCTCTCACAAAAGCCACGGCAAGCAGGATCAACGAATAACCTATTCCCGCAGAGATTCCATCTATGAAAGAGAGCACAGGCCCATGCGACTGTGCGAAAGCCTCTGCACGACCCATGATAATGCAGTTGGTTATTATAAGGCCCACATAAGGGCCAAGTGCTTTGCTTATAGAAGGCAAATAGGCCTTCAAGACAATATCGAGAATTATGACGTAGGTGGCTATTATCAGAACCTGCACCATCATACGGACATTCTTTGGGATATGCCTTCTCAAAGCCGAGATTGTAAACGAGGAGAAAGCGGTGGTGAAGATAAGGCCGATGCCCATTATTAGAGTGTTTGTGAGGTTGTTTGTTACAGCCAGAGCCGAGCAGATTCCCAATATCTGAACAATGACGGGGTTGTCTTTCCAGATATTTGTAAGAAAAACCGACTTCTTTGATTCAGCCATTTCTAATTCACCGCCTCAAGAACTGCAGGAAATACATCGTTGATTGCCTTATTAAGCAGAGTTTGAATCGACTCCGAAGTCCTTGTTGCTCCAGTAATCGCATCTACCTTTGAGTCGTCTTTCGAACCAGTATCCTGTCCAGACACTACGGCGATTCGGGCAGAAGAACTCGATGATATCCTTTCTCCCCTGAACTGTTCCTTGAAAGCTGTTTCGTCGATTCTCCCGCCCAGTCCTGGGGTCTCTGAGTGGTTCACAAAATCAATCCCAACTATTCTAGAACCACTCTCATCAACTGCGACAAGGGCCGTTATAGTTCCCCATAGACCTGCGCTTTGAACTGTAAATGCGATTTCTCTCTTTCCTTCATTATCAGCAATGTAGACGGTCTGCTCACCGTCGATCTCCTGTATTCTATCCAGATAGAGTTTTTGCACTTCTTCACCCGTCAGAGAACGCGCATCCTCTACAATATTGAAAACATAGATCAAAGAACGACGAAATTCAAGCTGTTCGTTCCTTTCAATAGTGCCTGAAGCAATTGCGTTGATTCCTGCAAGACAGATAACGAATACGGTTGTAAGAATGAAAGTGAATACTACAGAGTAAAGCTTTTCACTCATGCTTTCACCTTCTTTGGGGTCACCAGATAGTCAAGAAGAGATGCGAATGTATTTGCGATAAGCACCGCAAACATCAGACCGGCACCAAAAAGTGAGAATGTGCCGATTACTATGGCTAGAGACCCGATAATAACTCCGTATATCCACTTTGCTGTATCCTTCTTAGGAGCACTGATAGGATCAGTTGCCATGAACACAGCCCCGAACAGAATGCTACCCCCGATTATTGAGTGGACCGGGTTTATGCTTGAAAGTCCGAATAAGAAGAGTATTCCCGACATCGCGAAGGCCGAAACGAGAGTGGAGACTATGATCTTCCACGATGCGGTCTTGGTTAGTATCAGGTAAACGGCCGCCGCAGCAATCAGCCACTTCGCAGTCTCTCCCGCAGTGCCGGAGATGTTCCCGAAGATCATTCTCCATGCGCTAACCTCTTCTCCGCTCCTGATGACATTCATAGGGGTGGCCATAGTAATAACGTCGGAGCTGATCCATCTACTGAAGCCCTGTCCCCATGACTGGACGGCCGGCGTCCAGCTCTGCTGAACTGCAGCCGGAAAACTCACGTAGACAAAGGCCCTGCCAACAAGAGCCGGATTGTACAGGTTTTTGGCAAAGCCCCCGAATGCCATTTTCGCAAAAACAATTGCAAAAGAACTGGCAACTATGACGATCCAGAACGGTACTGCAGGAGGAAGTACCAGACCCATCAAAATACCGGTGACTATAGAAGCCTCGCTCACCGATTTTCCCTTTTTCCTTTCAAAGAGCCATTCGCATAGGACTGAAACCAGAACCGAAAGCAGAACCGTGGAGAAGACTACCCAGCCGAAATTTCCAACGGAGAATACCAAGATTGGAAGTAGAGCATAGATAACCTTTCTCATCATCGGCTGTTTCTGGAAGAACTTTTTCGCCATCTCTGGCACCTCCGAAAACAAAAGCTTGACTATAATTGTGGTCATACTGTATAATGGTCCCGAGGTGGTTCTCTTGTCAAAATTACACGAGCTCTCATTTTATTCTCTGGCCGAAGCAAAAGCTCACTTTTCAAAGGTTGTTGACGATTGTGAGAAGGCCGATATAATTATAACAAAAAACGGGCTTCCAAAGGCAGTTATGATGGACTACGACAAGTACGTGCTCCTCAGCAGATTTCTCGAACGGGTTTACGATCTGTACTTAATGGACGCTGGCGATGAAGCTATGGATGTCCAGATAAAGGATCTTATCGTTCAGGTTGATGATGATTGACGGAGGTGCAAGATGGCAGAAGTTATCCTCGAGAAGGTAGCAAAGACTTATCCGAACGGATTCAAGGCCGTTCTCGATGCGAATCTCGAAGTACAGGACAAGGAGTTTCTGGTTCTACTCGGTCCCTCAGGCTGTGGAAAGACGACGACACTCAGAATGATCGCGGGCCTTGAGGAGATTACGGAAGGAACAATCAAGATCGGTGGAAAAGTTGTTAACGATGTCGAACCTAAGGATAGAGACATCGCCATGGTCTTTCAGAACTACGCGCTTTATCCACACATGTCTGTTTACGAAAACATGGCTTTCGGACTTAAGTTGAGAAAGACTCCAAAGCCGGAGATCGAGAAGAGGGTAACAGAAGCGGCACGTATTCTTGGGATAGAGCAGTTGCTGGATAGAAAGCCAAAGCAGCTTTCCGGTGGTCAGAGACAGAGGGTCGCAGTCGGGAGAGCGATTGTTAGAAACCCAAAAGTCTTCCTCTTCGACGAACCTCTCTCCAACCTTGACGCGAAGCTGAGGGTACAGATGAGAGCCGAACTGAAGAGGCTTCACCAGAACCTCCAAGCAACGATTATCTACGTTACTCATGACCAGGTTGAAGCAATGACAATGGCCGACAAGATCGTAATTATGAAAGACGGAATAATTCAGCAGATCGGCGATCCTTATTCAGTCTACTTCGAGCCGAGAAACAAGTTCGTTGCTGGATTCATCGGCACTCCCGCAATGAACTTCATCAGCGCGAAGCTTGTATCTGAAGGAGGAAATGTCTGGGTAGTAAAGGAAGATATGAAGCTTCTCGTTCCTGAAGACAAGGTCGAGAGGCTCGGGCACCTTGTCGGCAAAGAAACGACTTTCGGTATAAGACCGGAAGACATCTACGACAAGATGTACGCGGTTGCGCCAAAAGACGAATTCACGGTGAAGGGCAATGTAGATGTTGTCGAACCCCTTGGAAGCGAAACTCTAATCCACGCCACTATTCACGGGGACGAAATCGTCGCAAAGGTTGATCCGAAGAGCAGAGCGTCTGCAGGCGACAAAATGGATCTGGTCTTCGATATGTCTATGATGCACCTGTTTGATCCTGAAACCGAGGAGAACGTCCTCGCCGGTACTCACCAGGACGCTACCCCTGTCAACATTTAGTTATCATGAAAAAAAGGTGGCCTAGGCCACCTTTTCTTATTTTTTGGTTCAATTAACCTCTCGCTTCGACATAAGTCTTGACTCTGGCGGTCAATCTTGCCTTTTTACGTGAAGCCGTATTCTTATGAATAGTTCCTGACTTCGCCGCCTTGTCGAGAGTAGAATATACTTCGCTAAGCATGGAAGAAACGGACTGTGGATCTTCGCCCTGTTCCATAGCCTTATACAGCTTCTTGGAAGCATTTCTGAATTTTGTCCTGACGGCCCTGTTCATTACGGTTCTCTTAGCCGTCTGCTTTACTCTCTTCTTTGCTGATGCATTATTAGGCACTTATCACTTCTCCTCCTTTCGAGATTTACCTGTTAATTCTATCATCAATCTAATGCTTTCTTCAATTGGTCGACGGCGTTTGTTTCTTCCCACGGAAGCTCGACGTCGATCCTTCCAAAATGACCGTATGAAGCTGTCTGTCTGTAGATAGGGCGCTTCAGGTTGAGACGATCGATTATTGCCGCAGGTCTGAAATCAAAGACCTTAAGGACCGCCTTTCTGAGCTTCTCGAGGTCGACCTTCTCTGTATCGTGGGCATCGATCATGAAGGATACGGGCTTAGCAACACCTATCGCATAGGCAAGCTGAAGAGTGACTCGATCCGCAAGGCCGGCTGCCACGATATTCTTGGCAGCATATCTCGCCATGTAGTGAGCAGACCTATCTACCTTCGTAGGATCCTTTCCACTGAAGGCCCCTCCACCGTGAGGTGTCCAGCCTCCGTAAGTATCGACGATGATCTTCCTGCCAGTCAATCCCGTATCTGCAGAAGGACCTCCCCTGACGAATCTGCCCGTCGGGTTCACAAAGATTTCCACCCCTTCAAGAAGTAGCTCGTGGTCTATTTCAGGAGCAATTACGTTGTCAACTACGAGTCTTTCGATCTCCTCTGCAGTCAAGTCAGGATCATGCTGGGTCGATACCACTATCGCAGTTACGCCAACGGGCTTGCCATCCTGATATTTAACTGTGACCTGGGTCTTTCCGTCAGGTCTAAAACCACGAACCGATTGATCCTTTCTCACTTTGCTGAGCCTACGGGCCAGCCTGTGGGCAAGGACTATAGGCAACGGCATCATCTCGGTAGTTTCATTCGTTGCATAGCCGAACATCATACCCTGGTCCCCCGCGCCGATAAGCGCATATCTATCTGTATCATTCTTTTTCGCCTCAAAGGACTTATTCACTCCAAGTGCAATATCCGGCGACTGCTCATCGATACTTGTAAGAACTGCACAGGTCTCTCCGTCAAAGCCGAACTTTGCCCTGTTATAACCGATATCGAGAATTGTATCCCTTACTACCCTGGGAATATCTACGTAAGCCTTTGTGCTTACTTCTCCGGCAACTACTGCAACGCCCGTTGCCAGAAGAGTCTCAACCGCGACTCTAGAATCTTCATCCTGAGTCAACATCGCATCGAGTATCGAATCTGAAATCTGATCTGCCATTTTGTCGGGATGGCCTTCGGTAACGCTTTCACTGGTGAACAACCAAGTCTTCATGACTGCCTCCTATAAACTGAATCTATTCTCCATATTCTTCCTCGGACAAGAATCTACCACCAATTATCTCGAAGGACAAGGGCCTGAATGCTCTGCTGAAGTCGGCAATGATCTGGATCTTGTTCTGACACTTGCTGCCAACAAATTCTTTATCCAGTCTATAGGCTCCCTTTCCCTTTCCGTAATTGACGCTCACATCGTAGTACTTTCTCAAGTGACTTCTAAACTTCTCCCCACACTTGTTGCATTCAAAATGCACGATAATTGTGTTTCCACTGTCGTAAAACGGATTCTTACTTATGTCACGCGGCTTCTTCTTGAAAAACATCCGAAACTACCTCCTCATGACTATTCTGAAGTCCTTCGAAGCCTCGTTGCCCCAGTGATCACGAACTACTACCCTGGCATCTCTTGGATTCGTCCAGTCTATGTCGTCCCAGATGTTTATCGGAAGCAAACTGAGAGATATCCTGGAGTTAAGGTTAAACCAGTAGTCAGACTCTGTCGATGGCGAAGAGTATATTTCGTGGACCCTGTCTGCTTCGTCCAAATCGAAAGAAACGAAGTCAATCTGATACACGAGATTGTTTTCAACATAAAGCTCGATCGTCTTCGGGCTGACCGGATGCCTCAGTTGCACCTTGGCATGGAGATCCAGAGGGGTGCTGGGGGTCATTTCGATCGTTGGCTTTCCCTGTGCGAAAGAATAGGTCTTTCCGCCTGCCCTTATGTCAAGAATCTCAACCGCAGATGTCGGATTACCTGTGTCAAAATAGAATCCGGGATTGATTATCGTCTTCATAGTTGAATCTCTTACTTCGAGATGAAGATGAGGCGGCACATTTCCACTGTTTCCGGATTTCGCAACAACATCGCTTTTCCTAAACGGAAGCTCTCTCGGGTCGAAGGTTACTTCGATATATTGATCTCCAAACTCGGAGATCAATTGATGATAAAGATCGTTGAGTTTTCTTCCGGTGAGAGAGGAAGTATCTCCAATCTCGTTAACGTGAGCGAATATAACATTGATTCCTTTCTCGTTTGTGAGAATGTTCGTAACCTCTGGAAGCATCAGAGCTATACCGATCCCGTATATGGGATGATTTAAGTATATCTGGTGAACATACGAGTTGTCCGGAGAAAGGAGATCTAATCCAACGATGCTTCCCGTGGAGTAATCCATTCCCATATGGAAGTGCTCGGGATAATTGATGTTTCTTGAGTTGCCACGATACTCGCCAAAGTAACCTGTTACTTCTGGAGCCCTCTTCAGCGGAAACAGCAAAGTCGCAGAAAACAGCACACCTACTAATAAGAGTACCGCTGTGACCGACAATAATCTCTTCATTTCCTTCCCTCCTCACAAATAGAAGAAATGAGCCTTTTATTTATCTCATCGGAGGACACATACTCAACCTCAATAAGATCCTTTTCGTAGTTCTCAGAAAGAATTTCAACCGAACCCCTGAACCTCATGAAGCTCGAAAACTCGGTAGGTTTAAGTCTAAGTTTTCTCCGAGATCTCTTACCGTATAGCCGCGTTGATATCTCGCTCAATATACCTTCGATATTGTAACTCTTCAGAGCACTAACCATCACGGCTTCTGGAAAGATCGTCCCGAGCTCCGCAAGTCTCTCATTCGTGCATAGATCGATCTTATTCAAGACATGGATCCTCTTGATTTCACCGGCGCCGATGTCCCGCAGGGTACGATCGACGATTTCATATTTCTCTTTGACTGCCATGTCAGAGGCATCGGAAACTACAGCCAGGAGATCCGAGTATTTGACTTCATCTAACGTCGATCTGAAACTCTCCATCAATTCGTGTGGCAGTTCTCTAATGAATCCAACGGTATCTGAAATGAGAACCTGCATTCCTGCAGGTAGTCTAGCTCTCCTGACTCGAGTATCAAGAGTCGCGAACAATTTGTTCTCTACAAGAAGGTCTTCACTGCTGATTTCAGATACCAGCGATGACTTCCCAACATTCGTATATCCTACAAAGGAAACCAGTGGGATCGACGAAACGAGTCTTTTCTTCCTCGAGATCTCTCTCTGCCTGCCCATCTCTTCTATGTCTTTGCGAAGCCGAGAGATTCTGTCCTGCGCCTGCCGCCTGTCCGTTTCAAGCTTCTTCTCTCCGGGCCCTCTTGTTCCTATTCCCGCTCCAGTCTGTGAAAGCATCCTTCCGAAGCCTTTCAGCCTCGGCAACTGATACTTAAGACTGGCCATCTCAACTTCGAGTTTCCCTTCCTTGGTCGATGCGTGGTCCCCAAAGATCTTCAGGATAAGTTGCGTCCTATCCATTACGGGGACTCCAAGAAGCTTCTCCAGGTTCATTGCCTGAGATGGAGACAGCTCATGACGGGTGATAATGAGGACTGCACCAAAAGCTTCCAGTGTTCTCCTCGCAAAATCCACCTTGCCTTTGCCCAGATAGTGACGGGGATCAGGGTAATCGAGGTTCTGGACCACCGTCTCAACGATTTCGTACCCAGCAGTCCGGGCGAGCTCGTTAAGCTCGCCCAGTATTTCTGACTTGATATTCTGCTCTTCAGACGAAAAAACAGCGACAAGTAAAGTGTCTATGCTCGCTTCAGTCCTCCTTCTTGCCAGTAGTATTCGTCAATTTCACGTACTTCTGGGGAACCATCATCTTGATTGCATGTTTGTAGACCAGAGTCTGCTCCTGACCGTCCTCAAGCAGCACCGTGAAATTGTCGAACGACTTGACCAAACCCTTCGTCTGGAATCCCCCTTCGAGGTACATCTTCACTTCGATCCTGTTAACCCTAAGAAGATTCAGGAAACGATCCTGCAAATTGAACTTTTCAGCCATTCTTACCCCCCCAAACTGAGAGAATCGCATTTTCTAAAACCCGAGCAGCCTCACCTTCCAGACTGGACAGGTCAATTCTCAGAGCTTCTGAATATCTTCTAAACCACATAATCTGACGACGAGCGTATCTTCTTGTGTTCACAAGAATCCGCTCGATGGTATCCGAAAGGGATACACCACACCTAACATATTGTACCATTTCGGCGTAACCTATTGTCTTAAATGCGTTGAGCTCGGGCCCATAGCCTTTCGACAGAAGGCTCTCGGTCTCATCGGCAAGGCCTGCGCGAATCATCTCATGTAGACGACTCTCTATTCTGGCATGGAGCTCGCTCCTATCCCTTTCAAGAATGACAAGAAAAAACTCACGATTGTGATCTCTCTCGTTCTGCAACTCAGTTAGCGGTCTTCCCGTTTTGAAGAAAACCTCAAGATACCTTATAGTTCTCTTGAGATCGTTCTCGTGGAATCTTTCAAAGGCATTCTTGTCGACTCTTTCCAGGATCTTCCTCAGCGATCCTTTGTTTTCGGATTCTATCTGAAGAAGGGCCTCTCGCACCGTTTCATCTCTAGGAGGGACGTCCACCAAACCCTTCATAAGGACCTCGGCGTAAAGGCCAGTTCCACCGGCGAGAATCGGGATCTTCCCTCTAGCAGTTATGTCCGCAACACTTTCCAGAGCAAGGTTTCTGAACTCCATCACATCAAAGTCTTCATCAGGATCACGTATGTCGATCAGCCAGTGCTTAAGGACGGCCTGTTCACTCTCGGTCGGCTTGGCCGTGCCGATATTCATGAAACGGTAGATCTGACGCGAATCAACGGATACAATTTCTATCGGGAGTCTCTGAGCCAAATCCAGAAGAAGCGATGTCTTTCCCACAGCGGTCGGTCCGAGGAGAATTGGTATCATTCTTTATCAATAACCCCGTACAGGACACCGCTCTTTTTGCTGCCCCAGAGCCTGTCAAACTCGAGATCGAGCTCTTCGAAGAGGCTGTCTCGTGTTCTGCTTTTGATAATAAACCTCTTTGATGAAATCCTGATCATTTCATCGACGTCCGATCTATTTATCCTTTCATACATCGCAAATGGCCTTAGAGGGTTAATCGAATGAGACCTCATCTGCGGGCTGTCAAACATAGGATCACAATAGACTATATCGTAGGCATTGTCTTCACAGCCTTTCACAAAGTCTCGTAAATCTCTATTATGAAGCTCTATCCTTCTCGAAGCCTCTATTAACCATTCATCTGCATAGGGGTAGTTGCGAAGACCGTGAGAAACGATCCTGTATATGTGTTCGGACGCCTCCAGGCCTATCACTTTGCCCTCAGGCAGATAGTGCGCGATAAGAAGCGCTTCATTTCCGAGACCGAACGTTGTATCCAACACAGTTTCACTTCCGGAGAGATCCATGCTCTTGATCAAATAGTCGGAGTCTTGAAGCCTCATGTTCTTGAATCTTACCTTTGACATTCCGGGGTGAAAGAAGAAAACCGTCTCCCTATTTCTAATGGTTAACTGGCCATTCTTATCGAAAACATAGTAGAAGTCGAGCGAATGCTCGCTCTCAAATTGCTTAAGCCGGCTTCTTGAAACATATTTAACACCGAGTTCTTCGGCCAGCTCTCTCGCAGAAGACACCTCTTCTTTCGTCGGTTTGTACGAAGTCGTAACCACGAATCTCATCTGTTTTCTCCATTGTTGATGCCAGGAATCAACTCTCTAAGCAGATCAAGTTCGGATTCCTTGATTCTTATCTCTTTCTCGAGCGCATCATACTCTTTCTGGAGATTCTCCAGTCTTCTTTGAGCCTGTTTGTAGCTAAGGTAAGCGTTGACATTCGTTATCGCCAGGAGCGATAAGAGAAGAGCCATGAACAAGAACAACCCGAGCGGGAATCTTGACTTATCCTTCTTGCTCTTTATTTGAGACCACTCCTGGCAATTCCGGCAATGAAGTACTTCTGCGTAATCAAGAAGAGAATTACAACAGGAATTATCGAGAAAGTGGCAGCGGCCATCAAAAGGTGATAGTCGCTTCCGGTAGCCGAACTGAAATTCTGGAGCCCGACAGGTAAAGTTCTAATCTCCGGACTCTTTGTAACAATAAGAACCCAGAGGAAAGAATTCCAGCTTCCAACGAATTTCAGCAGCGCACCAGTAATCACCGCCGGCTTTGAGAGCGGAACGAGAATCGTCCAGAGAAAACGCCACTTTGAGAGTCCGTCTATCATAGCCGCATCGTAGAGTTCATTAGGAATCGTCATGAAATGCTGCCTCAGAAGGAATATCGCAAAGACGGAGACAACCCACGGAACGATTAGAGCATAGTACGAGTCCACCCAACCGAGCGCCGTAAGCGTGATATAGTTCGGGACCAACAGGACCTCGCCAGGAACCATCATCGTTGCCAAAAAGAGCGTGAACAACAGATTCTTGCCGAAGAAATCCATCTTCGCAAAGGCGAATGCGGCCATCGCCGCAAAGATTATCTCTACAAAAGTCGTAACCATCGCCACAAACACAGTGTTGAAGTAGTACCTGCCAAACGGAGCCGCATTCCAAGCCGAAACGTAATTCTGGAAGAAGTTCTTGAACGTTTCAGCAAATGTGAAATTCGCCTTGCCCGCTGGAACATCGTCTTTAAGCCAGACTGCGTGTATTCCCGCAAGCTTTATGTCAAAGGACTTCGCTCCGGAAGGAGAGATTATTCCCCTGTAATAGACCCTCTCAACCTCGACCGGCTTGATTGAAAGGTCAAGCTCGCTGAAAATGTCGGAATGTACCTTCGAGAAAGTACCGACCATAGAAGTCTCTTTCCATCTACGTCTGATGAAATCAGCAAACGGTTCTTGACCACTTATGTTCGCCTGTCTATCAAGGTTGGCTACTATTCCTCCGACCCCTATCGTTTGACCGGCAGATGAGGCCACTTCTCTCAAAAGGGCCACAAGATCAGCATAAGTTGTGTTCTGATCCATTGCGCTTCTGACCTTCCTGTCAAGCTCCGGATTAGCGGCAACAAGTAGTGATGTCCTCAAGAAGTTCATTGCGTCGTTGACGACCTCTAGCGGTGTTTGAGTATTCGTGAAGTACTGCGAAAGGCTGTTCTTGAAATCCCTGTCGAGATAGTTCAAAAAGATCGTAACTGCACTTCGAACATTGGATGGATTAATTGCGGAAAGCAGATAATCCTTCAGCTCCCGCTCAACATTCCAACTCTCTATGAATTGCGAAAGCAACGCATGGACCTCAGCATCGGTTCTGATTCTACCCACAATCGAAGAACCTGAAAGATTGGCGTTCTGAGATTCGTTGTAAAAGACTTTTATGTCGGAGTAAAGGTCAAGCAAATCCGACCATTGCACCAGCCCATCAGGGATGCTTTCCAATGAACGCTCCAGCTGGCGTACAGACAGGGACATCCGAGCGTCTCCAGCAGAGACTTCTTCAGACAAAGCGATAATCTCGGAGACAGCCTTCCGAATTTCATCTGTGCTGCTTCTAAGATCGGCCACGATCCTTTCTAGTTCGCTCAGTTCGGTAACTCCTGTTGTACCGGTTCTGTAAGACTCAAGTGACTCTATTGACTTTGCAAGAGCAGCAACAGGCCCTTCAAGGAGTACAGCCGACTCTTCGCGGATTCTTGCCTTCATCTCTTTGGTTGCATCGGTATCTATTGGCAGTTCCTTCATCGCAGTCTCAACGCTTTGAGATAGCCTTTCGATCGCTCTTGAGTACTGCGCTCTTAGAGAGCTAACCAGGACTACTCTCTTCACAAACCCACCATCACTATAGACAGCTGCGTTGAAGAATCCGTCAAGAAATCTCCCTGCATCTTCTACCGGTAGATCTCTTAATGACTTTGCATGAGCATCCGGTACGTTATCCTTGATCGCGCTATATCTGTCGACCAATTCGGCAAAGAGCTGTTCATCAACTTGCGATGCGTAGTTTGCAGGAGCGCCATCTCTGCCAAGCAGCTGGATCTCTATTTCGCCTCTCCTTATGGGGTCATCGTTCAAATTAACAGAAAGGGTATCAAAACTAACTGACTCTTCCATCAGTGCCGCGAAGTTCCTGAATTCGCTAAGACTCAGCGTCGCAAGATCGACAGAGGCGCTGGTGCTCTTCTGCTTAATCTGAGTCTTAAAGGTGAAGGAGCTTGCTGCATTTTTCGTGGTCCAAACTGGCGGCCAGCTAGAAACCTCGCTGGGAGCTTTGAACGACGTGGCAACCATCCATGCAAATGGAACGAGCATCAGGAATGCTCCCCCAATAATTACTACATAGAGAAGGATTTTCGAGATTATCTTAGTCGATGATGTGGTCATCTGCGCACCTCAACCCTCATAGTGAACGCGCTTCTTGCCTACGTACATCTGTACCATAGTAAGAATCAGGATTATCACGAATAGTATGTAGGCAGCTGCGCTTGCGACTCCCATTCTCTGCTGATTGTAGAAGGCATCAAATACATAGTAGACAAGTGTCAACCCACTCTTGTTGACAGGTCCGGGCAGTCCCTGGTATAGTATGAAAATCTGCGAGAAGACCTTGAATGCACCTATCATCGTTATTATCATAATGAAGAACGTCGTACCCGAAAGAAGCGGCCACGTGATGAATTTGAACTTCTGCATGCCGCTTGCTCCATCGACATCTGCAGCCTCATAATACGATCTATCTATATTCTGAAGACCGGCAAGGAAGATTACAGTGGTGTAGCCAACGTGCTGCCAAACCGAGACTATGGCGATAGTCGGAATGGTCCACACTTCTTCCTTAAGCCAGGCGATCCTCGGCAGATTGAAGATCGAGAGAACATAGTTCAGTAACCCGAACTGGTCATTGAACATCCACTGCCATACCAGAGACACGGCTACTACTGACGTGACAAAGGGTATGAAGTAGGCAGTCCTGAACAGAGAACGAAGCTTGATGTTTTTGTTGAGAAGCATCGCTATGATCAGAGCAAGACCTATCTGAGTAGGCACGGCAAGCAAGACGTAATAGACGGTGTTGTAGATAGATTTCAGAAAGTCCGAGCTCTCTTTTGCAAGAGTGAAGTACTGAACAAAGTCCGCGCTTTGCTTCAATACTACAAAGGCCAATACGTAATATAGGGCAGCGAAGAGAATCATCGTAGACCACTGGCTGGACCTCATCTTAATGCTCTGAATGCTTCCTCTCCTTCGGAGAAGCACAAAGAGCCCCAAACCCATCAATCCAAGTCCAGCGAACAGTCCTGCAGCGGAAAGATCACTCGATAAGTTGCGCAGCAGGATATAGCCGATTAGCGCAGCAGCGAACAATCCGTACAAAAGCGAGTGGCCTTTCTTTGTTTTGTCGTATTTGCTCATTAGCCCGAACAGATGATAGAGAATCTGAATCACCACAAGAACAACAACGACGTATACTGCCGTGTTTATCAGCGAGTTGACAAAACTCAACTGAACGGGATATGTAAGTCTGAAAAGCTCCTTATAGTTGTCAAGACCTATGAAGTACCGGGTAGTTGAAGTATAATCCCATTTGAAGAAACTCAGAACAAGAGAGAAGCCGATCGGCCAAAAGACAAACACACTCAAGATCACTATCGAAGGCAATAGAAAAAGATACGCTTGCCAAGTCTCCTTCCAATACTTCTTTGAACGCTTAGCGTAAGGCAAATCATTCCCTCCCATTTGCTATGCATGGGTTTAGTATCTTAAGTATACCAAAGATTCGACCGTGCTCCTGAACATCATGGATGCGAATTATCTCGACCCCTTTCAGATACAGGTAAGTTGAGATTGAAAGCGTCTCTTCCAATCTTTCTTCTACCTGTGTTCCCGTAATCTTGGAGATGAAACTTTTTCTTGAATGCCCTACAAGAAGAGGGAACCCCAGTTGCTTGAACTTAGAGATGTTTCTCAGTATCTCGATGCTCTGCTCCGCATTCTTGGCAAAACCTATCCCCGGATCGAGGATTATCCTCTCTCTACTTATCCCCGCTCTAATTGCGCGGTCTGCTCTTTCAACCAGCCATGCCGAAACCTCTCCGACCACATCGCGGTAATCGGTCATCGCGCTCATAGTAGCAGGGTCTCCTCTCATATGCATAATTATTACTGCCGCATTGTTCTCCGAGATGACGTGGATCATCTCCTCTGAACTAAGCCCCGTAATATCATTTACTATGTCCGCTCCTTCAGAAAGTGCGAGTCGGGCAGTTTCGCTGTTGTAAGTATCAACAGAAATAACGGCATCCGGCCTCCTGTTGCGCAGCTGCCTTATGACCGGGACTACTCTGGAAATCTCTTCGCCGATACTTACCTTCTCCGCGCCCGGCCTTGAAGACTCTCCACCTATATCGATTATCGAAGCTCCCCAATCTAGCATCCTTATCGCGGCTTCTACGGCAGTAACTCCGCCTTGGTACCTGCTGCCCGGGAAGAAAGAATCCGGAGTCACATTGAGTACCCCCATAATAACGGGGCTGGAGAGATCGAGCTTTCTTCCACCGCAGAAGATCACTATTGATTCCTTCGCTTCTCTATGACTCGCTTGACGAAGAGTTCGAACACCGGATTAGGCTTGCCCACTTTCGATCTGAACTCGGGATGATACTGAATTCCGACAAAAAAACTCTTTTCGGGAAGCTCGACTGCCTCCACGAAAGTCGCTTTTGAGGATATTGAGAGTTTCTTTACATCGATTTCTCCGGGCATTCTGAAGAGCTCGGGGAAGCGATCAAGGTTGACTTCGTATCTATGCCTGTGCCTTTCATAGACTAACGGTTCGTTATAAGCTTCAAAAAGGACGGTGTTTTGCTCAATAGGAGTCTCTTGGGCACCAAGTCTCATGGTTCCGCCGAGTTTCATGATTTCCTTTTGTTCTTCCATAATGTCAATTACGGGATAAGGGGTCGACGGATCGAACTCCGTAGAATTGGCTCCCTCATATCCGGCGACGTTCCTTGCAAACTCGATAACCATAAGCTGCATCCCAAGACATATTCCAAGAATTGGAGTATCTTCTTCTCTGGCGGCCTTTATTACTGAGATCTTCCCTTCTATTCCCCTCTTTCCGAAACCGCCGGGGATGATTATCCCGTCGTACTTCCTGAGCTCAGATTTTATTTGCTCTTCCGTCATGTCCTCAAAACACTGCGAGTCGATAACTTCGGGTTTGCTTACTCCACAAAGCGCGATGCTTTCCGAAATGCTCTTGTAAGCATCATCGGTGCCAAGGTATTTTCCGATCAGCGCGATTCTTGCTGGAAGGAATGATCTGGGGTAATTCCAATCGAACCTTTCCTCAATTTCTATACTGAGCCAGGCGGCAATCTTTCTATGAATCCCGTACGAGTAGACTATAAGAGGAACATCATAGACGTTTTCGGAGTCGGGCAGATTGTAGACCATCTGTCGATCAACTCCACCGAAGAGAGCGATCTTGGCAAGCTCATTCTCCTCAATAGGCTTTTCGGACCTGACAGCGATCATCTGAGGTTGAATGCCAATTCTTCTGAGAAGCTGGACAGACTGTTGAGTAGGCTTGGTCTTGAATTCGTTGGTCACTCTGAGGTAAGGAACATATGTTACATGAATAAAGAGGAAGTTCTCAGGACCTTCTTCGACCCATAGTTCGCGAACGGCTTCAAGGAAGATCTCACCTTCAATGTCACCGACGGTACCACCGATTTCTATCATTATGAGTTCACCGGGAACACTCTTGATTCGTGACTTTATTTCGTCTGTAACGTGAGGAACCATCTGTACGGTCGCCCCGAGAAAGTCTCCCTCTCTCTCTTTATCGATTATTGTCTTGAATACCTGGCCCGCGGTCATATTATTTTCTCTTCTCATGTTCTTTCCGAGAAATCTCTCGTAGTGTCCAAGATCGAGATCTGCCTCGTATCCGTCTTCTGTGACGAAGACTTCACCATGCTGATTAGGATTCATCGTTCCGGCGTCAAGATTTAGATAGGGATCGATCTTGAGGGTGTTAACCTCTACCCCACATTCCTTCATTACACGCGCGATGGAGGCAGAGAGTATCCCCTTGCCAATTCCGCTTATTACACCTCCGGTAACCACAACGAACTTCTTCTTCATCGATTACAGTCCTCCACTATCCGAGTAGTCTCTTAATATACTCAATTTCAGAAGCGTGATCCTCATCGTCCCCAGGCGTCTCCAGAAGCCAAGGTTTTTCCTGAATTCTCTCATTGGAAAGAAATTCTCTGAAACCATCGTCTTTTCCGATATGGCCTTTACCGATCATCTCGTGTCTGTCTTTGCCGGCACCTAGAGGAAACTTGCTATCGTTAAGATGTATCATCTTCAGTTTTTCGTAGCCCACCGTAGAATCAATCTTGTCGATTAGTCTCGAGGTACCTTCCTTGTTTCTTATCTCGAAACCCGAATCGAACCCGTGACAAGTATCATACGTTATTCCGATTCTCTCTGGTTGTACGGCTCCGTCAATAATTGACTTGAGTTCCTCAAAGCTGCTGCCTATGTGATTTCCTTTCGCAGCAACGTTCTCGAGCAGCAGCATGACATCATTTTCCCGGTTCTCGCCTAGTACAATCTCTATACCTTTCAGAATCCTCGCAATTCCCTCCTCGAGACCATCTCCAAGGTGGCTCCCGGGATGGAAGTTCAAATACTTCAGACCGAGGGAAGCGGTTATTTTCATCTCAAGGGAAAGCAAAGTAACGGATTTTCCCCAAACTTCCTCGTTAGGAGAGGCGATGTTGATCAGATAACCCGAATGTACCATAGAATCAAAGGGATCCAGCGATTCCCTTTTCATTTCATCTTTAAAGCTATTCGACATCTCCTCTTTTGGAAGCGATGCTCTCCACATTCTGGGACTGTGAGGAAATATCTGGAAGGCGTTGCCGCCTATCGAAACAGTTTCTTTTGGGACTCTGTCAAAGCCCTTCGATGTGGACATGTGTGCTCCAAGCTTTATCATTCGGTTCACCTCATCGCTCTTCTTCGCCAATCCTTAGAATAGCGAGGAAAGCGTTTTGCGGAATCGATACCTGCCCAATCTCTCTCATCCGCTTTTTCCCCTCTTTCTGCTTCTCAAGGAGCTTCATCTTCCTCGTCAGGTCCCCTCCATAACACTTCGCCAGCACGTCTTTTCGTAAGGCCTTTATGTCACTCCTCGCGATTATCCTACCTCTTGATTTCGCCTGTATGGGAATCTGAAACTGGTGCTGAGGTATTAATTCGCTCAGCTTGTCGACAACCTTCTTTGCAATTGGATACTCCTTATCGACATGGACGATGAACGATAGTGAGTCAACGGTTTCTCTGTTGACCAGGATTGTCACTTTCACCAGATCAGATTCTCTATAGCCGAGGATCTCGTAATCCATCGATGCATATCCCCTAGAAATAGCCTTCATCCTGTCAAAGAAATCAAACATGATTTCAGAGAGCGGGGCTTCGAATCTCAGAACGACACGGTTCTTTCCGGCGTTCTCCACCGCATTGAACTCCCCTCTTTTCTCTGAAGTTATGAAACCGATGAGGTTCCCCATATACTCGGAGGGGGTGATAATAGAAAGATCTACGAACGGTTCTTCAACCTTCAGAAACTCTCCCGGCTCGGGGAAACTTGCGGGATTCGTTATCTCCTCAACATCCCCGTTCTGCATCGTAACTCTATAGACAACGTTTGGAGCGGTCAGAATGCAGGTGATGTCGAACTCTCTTTCAAGCCTCTCCCTCACTACATCCATGTGAAGCAGTCCAAGAAAGCCAACCCTAAATCCAAAACCAAGTGCCGGAGAGTTTTCTGGCTCGAAGACGAGTGCTGCATCGTTTAATTTGAATTTGTCCAGCGCCTTTCTCAGTTCATCGTAGTACTCCGGCATCCCGGGGAACATTCCGGCGTAGACCATCGGCTTCGCCTCTTTGTACCCCGGCATCGCTTCCGCGGTGGGGTTGCTGGCCGAGGTTATCGTATCGCCGATTTTCGCACTCGAAACGTCCTTTATGACGGCAATGATGTAGCCTACTTCGCCGGCATCTAGAGAGTCTGTCTTTTCCATTTGAGGCAGAAAGTATCCGACTTCTACAACTTCGAAGGTCTCTCCCGAAGACATCATCATTATCTTGTCTCCGGCCTTGACGCTTCCATCGAAAACTCTGACATGAACTACTACTCCTCTATACTTATCGTAAATGGCATCAAAGATTAGAGCTTTCAATGGGGCTTCAAGCTTTCCGGAAGGAGGCTTGACTCTGCTGACTACCGCTTCCAGTATCTCCCTCACTCCCTGACCTGTCTTCGCGCTTGCCTGAAGGCAATCGTCCGAAGAATAGCCGATGAGGTCGATTATCTCTGCCAGCGTCTCTTCAATATTTGCGTTAGGGATATCGATTTTGTTCAAAACCGGTATGAGTTCCAGATCATTCTCGATAGCCAGGTACGTATTCCCCACGGTCTGGGCCTCAACTCCCTGAGAAGCATCTACCAGAAGAATTGCTCCCTCGCAAGCCGCAAGGCTTCTCGAGACTTCGTAGTTGAAGTCGACATGACCCGGCGTGTCGATGATATTTATCTCATAAGTAATTCCGTCATCAGCCTTATAGTTGAGCTTAACCGGCTTCGACTTAATAGTTATGCCTCTCTCCCTTTCTATGTCCATCGAATCCATGAATTGATCCTGCTTATGTCTTCTGTCCACTATATCGGTTATGTCGAGAAGTCTATCGACAAGTGTCGTTTTGCCGTGGTCGATATGAGCAATAATCGATATGTTTCTTATACGATCTCTGTTATACATTAGAACTCCCTCCTGCCGGTCAAGGATGATTCTATCACGGCGTAGGTTAAGCAAGTTGAATTGAACAGAAAAGAATGAAAACATATCCAGCAAAAAAGCTGGACGAGCCATCTCGTCTATGAATAATCTGGTTTAGTCTATCACCAAGGCCTTAACGAGTTAACACTTAAAATTGACCGGTCAACTCTTTAAGAAACGTCGGAAGAGCAAACGAAGCCCTGTGAATCTCCGTATTGTAGTATCTCAAAGGTGCTCCGAAATCAAGCACTCTCTCTTCATCGAAATCTTCTCTCGGATCCGCTTCCTTAGATCCAATAGTATATGTCCACATTCCTGAAGGATAAGTGGTCATGAAACTCGTGTACATCTTCGAAATCGGGAAGACTGAAGAGATTCTGTTGTAGGCTATCGCCACCCATCCCTTGTCGTAGAAAGGATCCTCGGTCTCTGCACAGAAGACTCCATCCTTTCTAAGGGCTTTGTAACAATTAGCGTAGAATTCCTTTGTGAAAAGATGGCCACCCTCGCCTGCCGTGGGATCGGTTGAATCAACTATTATTACGTCGAAGTAGTCCTCGTTCCTTCTCACGAAGTCGGCTCCGTTTTCGTTTATTATTGATGCCTTGGGATTGTCAAGTTCGACCGACATCTCCTTGAGATAGAGTTTTGCCGCGTCTATTACATAGGGATCGACCTCGCAGAGAATCGCCTCCTCAATGGAAGGATGCTTCAGAACCTCCCTCAGACTTCCCCCATCGCCGCCTCCAATGATCAAAACTCTTCTCGGATCGGGATGCGTGAAGAGAGGTACGTGAACCAGCATCTCATGGTACATGAATTCATCGGCTTCAGTGAACATTGTTATCCCGTCCAAAACCAGGACCATGCCAAACTCAGGGTGTTCGAAGACATCTATTCTCTGAAAGGGACTCTGGTAAGAATATACAAGTCGCTTCATTTTCATAAAAAGACCTGCATTCCCTCCCGTATAGTATTCCATGAACATTAGATGATTCAAAGTCCTCAACTCTCTATCTTCCATTCCTTCACCTCCGCGTTATCATCACAATTATCTCACCGGTCTGGAACACTACAATGATTAATTCACACTATTCAAAGCTTATAAAGACTTCAAAGCTTTTGTCACAATTACTTTTCTACTTAGGCCAAATGGATTCTATCACTTTGATTAAGGCATAGTCAAACTTGCGGAATGCCTTATCTAAGGGCTCAATGAACGAAATTCCCTGATTTCTGTACTCTTCGTCATTGGGCCGCATCCTGATGGTAGAATTAAGAGTAAAGACTTTCCCCGACAGGAGGCCTTCGAATGTTCTTAAGGCAAGACATGGGTATTGATTTGGGAACTGCCAACACCCTGGTTTATGTGAAGGGACAGGGTGTGGTAACAAATGAACCTTCGGTTGTTGCTATTGACGTGAATTCAGGCAAGATCCTTCAGGTAGGCCTGGAGGCAAAGAGAATGGTGGGAAAGACACCTGCAAGCATTGTGGCGACCCGCCCGTTGAAAGACGGAGTTATTGCCGATTATGATATCGCTCTCGCAATGTTGAAGTATTTCATGGGCAGAGCAACGGGCAGACGGCGCTTCGTCAAACCCAGAATAGTTGTCGGAGTTCCTTCGGGTGCGACCGAAGTCGAAAGAAAGGCGATCGTCGATGCCGGTATTGAAGCGGGAGCCAAGAAGGTCTTTCTCATTGAAGAGCCGATGGCAAGTTCAATAGGCGCCGGGCTGAATGTTGAAGAGCCGACAGGAAATATGATTGTCGATATCGGCGGCGGCACAACCGAAATCGCCGTAATATCTCTTGGGAGTATCGTTTTGAGCCAGTCTATAAGGGTCGCCGGAGATGAGATGGATGACTATATTGTCCAGTATATCAAGGAGAAATACCGGCTCTTGATTGGTGAAAAGACTGCCGAGAGAATAAAGATGGAGGTTGGTAATGTTGTTGAGGCAGAAGAGGCCGATAGCTCTTATTCAGAAATCGTAGGTCTCGATCTCAATTCCGGATTGCCGAGAAAGATCTCCGTTTCAGGCGCAGAAGTACGCGAAGCCATTGTAGAACCGGTGGCGAGAATCGTCGAGGCGGTTAAACTCACTGTTGAAAATACGCCTCCAGAACTCATCTCGGATATTGTTCAGAGCGGTATAGTCATTGCGGGCGGAGGGTCGCTCCTCAATGGCATGAAGGAACTAATACAGGGTGAGACTGGAATCACGGTTGTTGTTGCCGAAGACCCCCTAACCTGTGTAGCCAGAGGCGCCGGTCAGGTTCTTGAGAGAGTCCCCATTCTTGAACGACTCGAAAAAGGCAACCTTAGATAGGAGGAGCTTCGCAGGTGAAGTTCGCCGAGGCGGCAGTAGTGATTCTTATGATCTTTCTCATCCTTCTGACACTTTCAGAAGTATCTGGAGTGAACAGAAAGATGAGTGATTTGCTTGAAACCCTTGCCCTGCCGCTGATAAATATCAGAGTAGACATAGAGAACTTCTTCAGATCGGTATTTCAACTCAGGAGTATCGATCGAGTCATCAGAGACCTGAACAGGTATGCTGAGTCTTTCAGCAACAGGTTTCCATATCCTCTGCCAATGAGAGTCGCATTCTTCAGCTTCGAGCGAAACAACACCGCCATCATGACTACTGATAGAAGCGCGGCTCAGGGAGTTCCTGTTGTTTCGGTCTTTTCTTCGACCATCTATGGTGTGGTGAAGAGCTCGCATGACGGATATGTTATGGTCTCACCATTAACGGCTCCTGGTGTGAGGATTTCCGCCGTAGTACAGAGGGATAACAGAACAGTTGAAGGAGCTGTCTACTCGAGTGGAGGTAAGCTGTACTTCTCTACTTTCGACCCCTATTATCTGGAGAGCGGTGATCAAGTAAGAATCGCTTCGACGGTTCAGGGTTATGGGTACTACAAGACCATGAAGATTGATCTAATCGGCGAAATCGCCGGACTCCACGGAAGCGACTATCTAGTAAATACTCCAAATGTTTTTGGTGATTACTTCGTCTATCTGGAGTGGCAGGAATGACCTGGTTATTACTGATAGTCCCTGCTCTGTACTTTGATCTCGGATTTGGAGATCTCATACCTCTATATCCTGCATATTTGACATTGCTCGTCTTCCTTCCAACCAGAAACATCGCTTTTGTTCTCTCTGTTGCGCTGGTCATTTCATGGATAGTGGGGATGGCTCTGTCTGGAATCAGCATGGTTATAGTGCTCTCATTGATCGTTACATTATCGGCGTTGGCGATTCACGGGAGATATCGGACGCTCAGTTTCGGAGCGCTTACATCGGCAGCTATTGGTCTTGCTGGAGTGTTTTTTTCGGGTACGAGCTTTGGTGTCCTGGTTCCTTTTCTGGCAACATTCTGCATCCTGAGGAGGTTGAGCATTGAAGACTAAGAGTGCCAAGAGGTTTGACCTCTTCTTCGTGCTTTTCCTTCTAGTGATGGGACTGTTTGTATATAAGCTCTACGATTACCAGATAGTCAACCAAGAGAAGTATGCGAAACAGGTAGAGAGTATAAGCCGTAGATCCATTTCAATCCTTCCTCCCAGAGGCATGATTATTGATCGCAACGGAATCCCTCTTGCTTGGGACGCACCTTATTACAGGATTACGAAGAAAGTCGTCTTTCTTCCTGAAGATCTGAAGAGGATGATGGTTGACGCTTCAGAAAACAGAGAGAAAATGGAAAAGCTGATTCGGCGTCTCGAGGTTTTTGGCAGCGTTGAGACAGTCCTACCAGCTTCGGTCGCAGAGAGACTGAATGACTTTCCCGAGTTGGAAGTCTCGGAAAGGATCATAAGGCATTACCAGGATAATCCTGGAATCTCTCACGTAGTGGGTTACATCAAGTCTGATGGGGAACCGGTTATGGGAATAGAGAAGCAATACAACGAACTCCTCAGAGGAACTCCCGGTGAACAGCTCATTCGTGTCGATGCTTTAGGAAGGCAGATTAGCCTCGAAGGCGAAATACCCCCTTTGCCGGGAGATGATCTGAAGATCACAATAGATTCTAAAATGAGTGAATATATCTATAACCTCATAAACGAAACCGGAAAGACCGGCGCAGCTGCTGTAATGAAGACCGACGGAGAGGTTCTCGCTCTTGTTTCAGTGCCAAGCTTTGAAAGCATGTTTTTCACAACGGGGATTTCAAACAGGGATTGGGACCGTCTTAATCTCGATCCTTCGAGACCTCTGGTAAATAGAGCTTTGAGCCCCTTCTCACCAGGCTCTGCGATCAAACCGTTCATTGCCATGGTGGCTCTGGCAGAAGGGAAAGACAGCACAAAGGAGATCGACTGCGGAGGGGTTTTTCAGTACAAAGACAGTCGAGGCGTGGTTCAGGGAGTATACAGAGATTGGAACCTTTACGGCCACGGAAAGACCGATCTTGCCAAAGCTATAACAGTATCTTGCAACGTTTATTTCTATCAGCTCGGTCTAGAACTGGGAATCAACACGATCAACAGATACGCAGAACTGTGGGAGGTCTTTAAACCTACCGGAATCGATCTTCCCGAGGAGTCAGTCGGCTTGATGCCCTCCCCCACTTGGAAACGTGAGAGGCTTGAGGAAAGCTGGTTTCCTGGCGACACGATTCAGATATCAATAGGCCAGGGTTATCTCAGCATCACTCCGCTGCAGCTGGCAAAGTTAACAGGCGAAATCGCGACTAGAGGGATCGAGATCATTCCTTTTATCGGTTCAAAGAAAGAGAGTAGCAGAGAAGCAATCAATCTGAAAGACAGCGATTGGGATCTTCTCATCAATGCAATGGGAAATGTCATAAGCAAGGGTGGAAGTGCCGCCGATGCGGGAACCGCATACTCTGCATTCAGAGGTTTTGAAGAGACGGCCGCCGGAAAGACCGGTACTGCGGAACAAGGAGGTTCGAAACCGGCTCACTCCTGGTTTACAGGTTTCATGCCTCTTCATGAACCGGAGATAGTTGTTACGGTGTTCGTTCACGAAGGCGGCTACGGATCGGGCCTGGCTTCACAAATCTCAAGAAAGATTATGGATTATTATGTGACAGAATACGCCCGGTAGAATCATTCCACCGGGCTCACAAAACTCAACTCTTCTCCCATCTCGAAGAGAATCCTTCTCTCTTCGAAGAAGTAGCCGACCCTATCGATATTCTCTTTTCTGACCGCAAGCGTTGAAATAACCCTATCAGAGTAGTCTACATTTCGAACGGAGAAGTCTCTTCCTTCCACGAACAATCTGCTGAAGTCGTTCCACTGACTGTAGCTCATCTCGGCAGCTAGCTCAACTCCCGGGCAAAACAGAGCTGGCTTTCCTGACCTCAAGGCCTTCAGGGCCGTTTCACCATAGGCGTCTATCAGTCCTCGTATTCCCAGCTTAACTCCTCCGAAGTACCTTATGACTGCCACTGCAACATCGGTCAACTCGAGTCGACAGATCGATCCAAGTATTGGCTGCCCTGCAGAACCGTGAGGCTCTCCACCGTCGGAGTAATTAGCCACTTCCCTTCCTGGAAGCGAAATACGATACGCCCAGCAACAGTGGTCGGCACCTGCGTGATCCTGCGAGACAGCCTTTATTAGTGACTTTGCTTCATCCTCGTTCTCACACCTCTTACTGAAGCCGATGAACTTTGACTTCTTGATGTTTATCTCACTGCTTCCGGTTTCGAGAAGTGATTTCGTACAATCCATTACTCTCCTCTTGAAAACTTATCTATGAAATCCATAGCAGGTCCGAGAATGTAATTGGCATCGGCAAGTGTCTTTTCGTAGACTTCCAGCCTCTTCATGAACTCGTAGAATTCCGGATCTCTGTTGTATGCATCTGCATAAATGGTGAGAGCTTGAGCGTCTCCCATCCCAGTTATGATATCTGCTTCCTTCTGTGCAGTCGCCATCATTATCTGCGCTTCTTTGTCGGCCTCCGCCCTAAGCTTCTGAGCCTCTCTATTCCCTTCGGCTCTAATCAATGAAGCTTCCTGCATTCTCTCGGACTTCATTCTTTCGAAGACAGCATTTCTGTTTTCGTCGGGCAAGTCGGCCCTCTTAACACGTACAGATATTATCTCGATCCCAAAGTCCTTCATGTCATTTGCGGCAAGTTTGGTTATCTCGTCGAGAACATCGGTTCTTTGGCCGGAGATGATGTCATCGTAATCAAGTTTCCCAAAAGTATTTCTTACGTGAGAGTACACAATGTCGTCTATCCGTGTGAGTGCGATCTGTTCTGACTTCATTGTCTCTACGAAACTCCTGGGATCTACTATCCTCCATAGCGCGAAGGTGTCTGTAAGAATCGTCTTTTTATCCCTAGAGTAGATCCTCTCAGCATCAACATCGTAGATCTGAATTCGCTTGTCGAACTTCCTTACAGAGTCGATGAACGGAGTCTTGGTGTAAAGACCGGCCTCGGTAACTGACTCGCGTATTTCGCCAAATCGAAGGACCACGGCCTGTTCAGTCTCGTCAAGTATGAAGAAGAAGCTAGGCAGCATAACTGCCGCAACTATTACCACAATAGCAATCGGAATGATGAATTTGTACTTCATTATCTCTCGCTCCCTTCAAGATCAAGGAGTTTAAGAACGCTGCTCTGGTCAAGAACAACGGTCTTACTGGCCTCTCCAAGTACTTTAGCAAGCGTTTCCAGATACATCCTGGTTCGAGTAACCTCCGCAGCCTTTTCGTACTCCTGGAGAATCGCAAGGAATCTATCCGCTTCTCCTTCTGCATTGAGAATCCTCTCCTGTGCGTAGCCTTCCGCGACTCTAGTCAATTGAGCCGCCTCTCCTTCTGCCTTGGGAATGAGGTCGTTCTTGTATTTCTCGGCCTCATATATGAGTTTCTCTTTGTCCTGCTTGGCACTGTTCACATCGTCGAATGCGGCGATAACCTGTTTTGGAGGCGCCACCTCTTGCAGGAACACGTTTTTCACCAATATGCCTGTACCGAGCCTCTCAAGTTCGGCCTGGACTCTCTCTGCGGTCCGAATTGAGATTGTGTCTCTCTCGGTTGTGAGAATTGAGTCTATAGTGCTGGAAGCAACTTCCTCCCTAAGCACCGACTCTGTTGTGAACTTCACGATGTCGCCATCATCCACGATATTGAAGGCGAGTTTTGCCGGATCCCCAACATAATACTGGATAACCATTTCCACGGAGACGATGTTTCCATCTCCGGTGAGCATGAGAGACTCATTTGCCAGGGTCTGGTAAGTACCTGTTCTAACGGTTCTAAAACCGATTTCCTGCTTTCTCAAATTCGAAGTATCTACAACGACTACGCTCTCAAACGGAAATGGCAGATGGTATCCAAGTCCTGGACCGACGGTATTTGTATACTTTCCGAATCTCTTGATCAGTCCGACCTGATCGGGCCCAACCAGGAAAAACCCGCTCAAGAAATACACGGCAACGATTGCGACAATAACCAGCAGCACAAAAAGCCCGGACCATAAAAAGCTCTTCTTAGGGCCTCCACCGCCTGTGAAATTATCTTCAGGTTCCTCAATTTTTACGTCAACCATTATCCAACCTCCTTCCAGATTTCTATCTCTGTTCCAAGATCGACGCCTGCAGCCTCTCTTACTTTTCGCTTGATCACTTCAATTAAACTCAAAACGTCTTCCTGGCTGGCGTCTCCTTTATTGACTATAAACCCTGCGTGCTTTTCCGATACTTCAGCGTCCCCGACCCTAAAACCCTTCAAACCTAACTTTTCGATGAAGGAACCTACATAGAAGTCAGGCCTCGGTCTCATAAAAACGCTCCCTGCACTGGGATACTGAAGCGGCTGCTTCTCAAGCCTTTTCGCCAGGATCTCAGACATCCTTCTACTGATCTCAAGCTTCTCTCCTCTTCTAAGAGCGAACTCGGCTCCGAGGATGATTTTGTTGCTGGATCTGAAAATACTGCTTCTGTAAGAAAAACCAGCGGCCTTCCCGTCGATTTCTCTTGCCCTGTTGCTTTCATCCAGATAAGTCACTCTGGCAACGCGATTCCCGAGTTCGCCACCGAAGGCACCCGCGTTCATGAGAATCGCCCCCCCGACAGAACCGGGCAGTCCAGTGAGAAATTCAAGGCCAGTCAACCCCTCAGATAAACAGTGCCAGATTAGAGTATTGACACTGGTCCCGGCCTGAACGAAGACCCTCTCTCCTTCGGACTTCATCAAGTTCAGATTCTTGGTCGAGACTACAACTCCTTCAAAGCGGGCGGGACAGATGATATTTGAACCTCCTCCGATGATTCTGAATTCAATCGCCTCAGATTTCAGAAAGCTCACGATTTCCGCAAGCGACTCAACGGAATACGGCTGAACAAAGACTCTTGCAGGACCTCCTACCCTGATCGTCGTATGCCACTTCAGAGGCTCATTAAGCCTTACATCCGCCCCCAAAGAATAGAGGATATCAAAACAGTCTGTCAGTTCTCTTTTTGCCATTGATAAAGCCTTTCAGTGATCTCCCTACCATTGTGAAGGCTTTGGAGATAGTTCTTCAATTCATACCTCCTTGAGAGAATTGAGTGAACTGCTTCAAGAATGAAGGCCTTCGTAGACTTGTCGGTCGTCTCTCTCCCATACAACTCAGCAAGCGCCTTGACAGCCATTGAGGAATTAGTGCTGCTTAGAGCCATTATGACTTGGTCTCGGAGTTCCGAGTCATTGTTCTCACTAAGCATCAAAGAGAGAAGACCCACTACCTTCTCTCCTTCACCCAGGCGCGCAAGAGCCTCGTAGATAACGACTTGAGACCTCTCGTCACTGAAATCTTTCAGCATCTCATAAAGGTTTGTAACGGTTCTCCTGTCACCTATTTCACCTGCGAGGTCCGCAAGGTACAGCCTGGAGACGGGGTCGATATTCGTTATTCGCATCTTCTCTATGAGAAGCGGAACAACTGCCTCTCCCATCTGCAAGAGCGCATCAAAGCAAATGTGCGCAGTTTCGCTGTCTTCATTGACCAGAAGGTCAAGAAGAGCAGGAATCGCCTCCGTTCCCTTTTCTTCAACTATCCTGTTTATTAGCTCTTCTCTATTCACTAGACGCACCTCATTTCTCAATCTGGAATCTGGCCGCTCATTTCCTCGATCTCTCTTTCTTTAGAGCAGCCATGAAGCTCTTCTATACTCGAAATGGTGTTGGAACCGAACTGCTCTTTTCTGACGACAAAGTGCTTGTCTGCATTCTGAGCAATTTGGGGAAGATGGGTTATAACTATAGTCTGTATCTCCTGCGAGATCTCTCGCAGTTTGTCCGCCACTACCGCTCCCAGCCTCTGCCCAACACCAGAGTCAACCTCGTCAAACACAATCGTTCTAAGATCCAGCTGCTCTCTCAAAGCAGACTCAAGCGCCAGTAAGAACCTTGAGAGTTCCCCTCCGGAGGCCACCTTACCTATCTCCATAAATTTCATTCCGGGATTTGTCTTCACAATCATCGTCACTCTGGAAGTACCGTAGTTTCTCGGTATCTCTTCCTGGCGCAAATGAAACTTCAGTTCTGCACCTTTCATCCTAAGGCTTTCAAGATGAACTCTTATTTGCTCTTCTATCTCCCTGGCCCTGGCCAATCTCTTTTGGTCGAGAATCTCTCCGGTCTTCTTCAATTTGTCAAGCAGATCCTCTTCACGCCTCTTCAGCCTCTCTTTTCTCTCCTCAAGCTCTTGCAGAGACCTCAACTCTTCTTTGAACGTCTCGAGCTTAGAGAGTATTGCATCTGCAGAATCACCGTATTTTCTCTTCAGCCCCTGGATTAAGGTCATTCTGTTCTCAATCGATGTAAACTCTTCATCGTCGATGTCAAGGGAACCTCTCTCCTCTTCGACCTTCGAGTACAGGGAGTCGAGCTCTTCTAGTGCAACTTGGAGATTTTCTCGCCACTCACCATATCCAAAGCTTTCAATTCTCTCGACTATAGTAACTGCATCGTTAAGCGAGTTATAAACAGACAAATCGCCGTCCTTAAGAAGCTCTCGCAGCTCATGAAACGTATCTAAGAGGGCTTGAGCGTTTCTATATCTTGTATACTTCATCTCTACGATTTCATCCTCGCCCGGCTGCAGTCCCGCCTCTTCTATCTCGCTAATCTGGAAACTCAAGAAGTCCTTCTCTCTCTCTATGTGAGCAGGGTCTACACTGAACGATTCGAACTCGCGCTTGACCTTCAAAAACTCTCCATATAGCTCTCTGTAATTTGTAAGGCTCTCTTCGCCTTTCAGCGCATGATCCAAAATTTCGTGGTGCTTAGACTCGTCTAGAAGACTAACACTGCTGTGCTGAGAGTGAACCTCTACCCTGTCGCTGAAGGCAGTCTGAACAATCTGCCTTGGCACCATCCTCCCGTTTATCCTGTAAATCGTCCGTTGCCCAGTGAAACTTACCGTTACAAGGAGGTGATCTTCTTGAATCTCGATTCCCGTTTCTCTCAGTTTCGAGCTCAAAGAATCGTCGACCACAAAGTTTCCTTCAATACTTCCGGCATTAACGTTATCCCATTGGGGAGGGAATCCTAACACTGTCAAGAGCGCCTTAAGAAAGATAGTCTTCCCTGCTCCGGATTCACCGGTTATTGCGTTCATTCCTTCAGAGAATTCAACGTAGAACTCCCTGAATGTAAGAAAATCCCTTCCTGCCAGCGATAGCAGCATATTTTCCTCCAACTTAGTGTATAGTCCAAGTGGAACTCATACATCAATCTATTATACTATCGATCAACAGTACCTTCAGTGACTCTGCTTTCGGTCCGGCAAGACACCGGCATATCGGCGCCTTGACAGTCCCTGCCACACTCCGTATAATGTTCACTGTGACGAATTCACTGGAGGTTGTTTATAATGAAAAGAACATATCAACCATCAAGAGTTAAGAGGAACAGAACACATGGTTTTCTTGTTAGATCCCGAACGGTTGGCGGCCGAAAAGTGCTGGCAAGTAGACGAAGAAAGGGAAGAAAGAGACTGTCTGTGTGAATCTGAAGGATCAGTCCCTTAGTAAAACAGAAAGACTAAGAAGAAAGGCAGACTTCGACAGAGTCTTCAAAAAGGGAAAGTCAATTGTTGACCCTTTTTTTGTTGTATTGTATGTTAAGAATAGTCTGCCTTTTTCTCGTATTGGAGTATCGATAAAACGGAAATTCGGCAAGGCGCACGTGAGAAACCGACTCAGAAGATTGGTGAAAGAGGTTTACAGGACTAATAAATCAGTCTTGCCCGCGGGGTATGATATACTTTTCATTGCTAGAAAGGATTTATCTGACCTGTTTAAAGAGAGAGAAGTTGGGTACTTTGGCATTATGCTCGTTATCAAACGAATCGCTGAGAAAATTGGAGAAACGTCCGATGAAAAAGATACTACTGTTTCTAATAGATTTCTACAGAAGAAAGATCTCACCTAGAACCCGCCCAAGATGCAGGTTTTGTCCCACGTGTTCAACATACACATATGAAGCTATAGAGAGATTTGGAGCTTTCAAGGGGCTCGTTCTCGGAACATGGAGAATACTCCGATGCAATCCCTTCAATCCAGGGGGCTTCGATGAAGTACCAGATCACTTCACGCTACTGAGGAGGCACGGAAAATGAGAAGAGCGATACTTCTTACTTTGATCTTCATGACACTTTGCACGCTCTCTGTATCGAGCAAAGAACTAGTTACTCAGGAAGGAACCAGTACACTCATAGTCTCAGGCAAAACGCTCAAGGTTACCCTCGACACAGTGAGAGGGTTGATTCTTGGAGTTACGAGTTATGCCGATAACAAAACAGTCGAGTTCTATGTCTACAACGAAAGTCTTGGCAAAGACGGCTTTAACGTATTCGATGCTGAAGGAAACGAGCTTCTTCCAACTTCATTTTCATACAGGGAGGATATCGACGGAAACATAGTTGTGACATTTAATTACGAGCAGGGCAGTAAGTCTTTCATTATTCTCAACAGTCCTTACTATGATTTCAAAGTTCAGTTCGATTTCAACCAGAGAGTAGAGGTCGCTTTGCCGTTCATATCTTACCAAAATCAAACGTTGGGACCCGATTCCTCTTACTATATGACATATGACAAGTTCAGCGGCCAGAAGACGCTGTTTGCAGTAGCGTCGAACCAGGGGACATTTAAGTTCCAGAGATACGAGCTTGAAAGTGGAAGAGGGGTTCTGGAATCTTTTGCAGGCCCAATGAGATTAATACATATTAAGCAGGCCCTTCCAGAACACTACGACGCAATAGTCAAAGATCTCCAAGACTTTGGCGGGGTGACCATTTTCTCATGGATCTACCATGGGATAGTCTACTTCCTCTTCTGGCTTTACCAGTGGTCTGGGAACTTCGGATGGGCGCTGATTATCTTCACTATAGTAACGCGATTCATCCTCTATCCCCTTTATCATATTCAGACGAAGTCAATGCTGATGATGAGGATGCTGCAACCGGATGTTGATAGAATAAAAAAGAAGTACAAGGACCCGAGAAAGCAGCAGGAAGCAATGATGGCACTCTACAAGGAAAAGGGATACAATCCCGCTTCCGGCTGTCTCCCGATACTTCTTCAGTTACCCGTGCTGATTCTTCTCTACAACGCGATTCGGTACTTCAGTGAAGCGATGGCATATTCTCCGGGTTTCTTGATCTGGAAGGATCTATCCGTTGGCAACTTTGTCATGAACATTCCCTTCATAATCATCACGGTCGTTGTGGGAATATATAGTTCGTTGCTGACCGCTCAAGATGCGCGATCTGCAAGATCCGGAGTAATTATGCAGATCATTTTCCCGATTCTATTTGCAACGTTCCCATCAGGGTTGTTGCTGTACTGGACAACCCAGAGTGTGCTACAGCTAATGATTAGCTGGGTTGTTTACAGACGTCACGGAATAAAGGGGCTGACTTTGAGGCAGATGCTCAGTCTGCCAGAAAAACCTGCGAAGTAGACAGAGATGAGCTCAGGAGGTGTTAGTTCGAGATGAAACCAATTGAATACAGAGCCGAGACCGTTGAAGAGGCGATAAGGCTGTCTCAGGCTGATCTCGGTGCCTACGAAGACGAAATGGAAGTTACTATCAAGGAGAAAGGCTCAAAGGGTTTTCTAGGAATTTTCGGATCAAAGGAATCGGTAATAGAAGTCTCTCTTCTTGACAAACACTGGGAAAGGAAACTTCACGACTTCCTTAAGGGAATACTCAAAAGCTTTGACGAAGAGACTTTTTCCGAAGTGAAGCTCGTCGGAAGAACTTACAGAGTTCGAATAGAAGGCGAAGAAGTGGCAAGGCTCATTGGAAAACACGGAAAGACAGTGGCCGCATTGCAGCATATTATGAATATCTATGCAAACAGGATGGCTCCTACCAAAGTTAATGTAACTGTCGACATAGGGGACTACAGACTTGAAAGGAAGAGACTGGTTGAAGAAATCGCTCACAGGACAGCAAAGTCGGCTCTTTCCAAGAGAAGCAAGATCATAATGGAGCCAATGTTAGCCTTTGAGCGCAGACTCGTTCACGAAGTTATCTCGCAGTATGAAGAGCTCAAGAGTTATTCCGTAGGATTCGAGCCATACAGGAAAGTTGTTGTCGAATACAGCGAGAGAAAACACTCTTACGATAGAAAATCTGATCCAAAGAGGAGGCGCTACGAAAGTGTCAGACCGAATTCTGATAGGCAAAGCGCATGAAGTTGAACCACAGCTGTTCGACAATGAAAGTGCAAGGAAGGTCTCCAAGAGAGTATTGATAGGAAAGGCTAAAGGCGCCGAAAACTTCGTCATGAGGTTGTTCACCGTTGGAGAAGGAGGTCATAGTCCTCATCACAGTCATTTGTGGGAACATGAAGTCTTCATTGTCTCGGGTGAAGCGACAGTTGTTACGAATCAGGGCGAGGTCCAGGCATCTGCCGGGAGCTACGTCTTCGTTCCTTCAGGAGTGAAGCATCAGTTCAAGAACACAGGAAAGGAAAATCTCGAATTCATCTGTGTGATTCCATCTTCGGCAGATGAGGAATAGAATAGATACAGTTGATAAATAGAATTTGATGCGAAGGAGGGACCGACATGCCGTTTTACAGATATAAGTGTGAAGACTGTGGAGAAGAAACCGAAGCCTTCCAGAAAATGTCCGATGAACCCCTTACGGTTTGCCCAGCATGCGGGGGCAATCTGAAGAAACTGGTGAACAGCGTGGGAGTTGTTTTTAAGGGTGGAGGCTACTACAGCACAGATTCAAAGAAGTCTCCGACTGTTGATAGCAGCAAGAAGCCTTCAACTTCTACTAGCAAATCAGAATAATTAAAAGACATCTAAGCTTAGGTAAGGCACTGCGTTTGTTGAAAGAGGGGAGAACAATCCCCTCTTAGCTTTTTCATATGCAACCATCGCGATCATTGCCGCGTTATCCGTGCATAGATTAACAGGTGGGAAGAAAGCTCTTATCTTCGACTCTTCCGACAGATCATTCGCTCTCTCTCTCAAGCGAGAATTCGATGCAACCCCACCGGCAAAGGCGACTTCTTTCAGACCCTTACTCTCGGCTGCGTGGAATGTCTTCGTAACCAACGAATCGACTATAGCTTCCTGAGCAGATGCCGCGACATCATAAGCCGAGGCCGACGGGTTCTTCTTCAAGAAGTACAGGACTGAAGTTTTGATGCCACTGAATGAAAAGTCGAAATTACCCTTCTCTTGAAGCGGCCTTGGAAAGTGATATTTGACTTCTCCTTTCTGTGCTGCCTCCTGTATTGCAGGACCGCCCGGATAACCCAGCCCAAGCAGCCGCGCAATCTTATCAAGGGCCTCACCTGCGGCATCGTCTCTTGTCCTTCCTACAAGCTCAATTCTATTCCAGTCTTCAAGCACAAGAATTTCGGTGTGGCCTCCCGATACCAAAAGCACCATGAAGGGCGGTCTCAGTTGAGGGTACTCCAGGAAATTCGCATAGACATGACCAAACAAGTGATTCACACCGATGAACTTTTTGTTCATTGCAAGGGCCATCCCTTTTGCAAAAGACAACCCGACCAGCAGAGATCCCACAAGCCCGGGACCCATGGTCGAGGCGAAGACATCTATTTCTTCCAAACTCAAATTCGCCTCATCGAGTGAAGCGGAGACAATCTTGTCAACTATTTCTAGATGCTTTCTTGCTGCGATTTCCGGCACAACCCCGCCGAATTTCCTGTGAACATCTATCTGAGAAGAGACTACAGAAGAGAGAAGATGGCCATCTTCAATGATGGCCACCGCTGTTTCATCACACGAACTTTCAAGAGCAAGAACCTTCATCAGGCAGATTCTCTAGAGATTATCTCCGGAGAAGAGTTATGGACTATGACGTCTTCATTAATGACAACCTTCTCCACGTTGTTCATTGTTGGAATATCATACATTATATCAAGCATTACCTGCTCCATCACGCTCTTAAGAGCTCTGGCGCCAGTCCCTCTCTTCATAGCTCTTTCAGCGATCGCAGACAATGCACCTTCGGAGAATTCCAGCTCGACACCATCAAGCCCCAGCAGTTTCTGGTATTGCTTAATGATAGCGTTTCTCGGCTCGCTCATTATCCTCTTCAGATCCTCAACATCGAGATCATTCAAAGCGGCCAATACGGGGAACCTACCCACAAACTCAGGAATCAAGCCGTATTGAATCAAGTCATCGGGAACGACCTGCTGGAGAACCTCACCAAGCCTAAGTTGATTCTTCCCCTTGACTTTTGCCCCGAACCCCATGGAGGAGTCTAGAACCCTTTGCTTAATTATGCTGTCTAGACCGTCGAAAGCACCACCTACAATAAACAGAATGTTGCTCGTATCTACTTTTATGAATTCCTGGTAAGGATGCTTTCTTCCGCCTTGCGGCGGAACATTCGCAACGGTCCCTTCGACGATTTTCAATAGAGCCTGCTGTACTCCCTCACCAGAAACATCTCTAGTTATCGATGGATTGGGAGATTTTCTTGCTATCTTGTCGATCTCGTCTATGTATATTATCCCGAGTTGTGCCTTCTCCACATCATAGTTCGAAGACTGGAGCAGCCTTAGGACTATGTTTTCAACATCTTCTCCAACGTATCCAGCTTCGGTAAGAGGTGTCGCATCTGCAATCGCAAACGGCACATTGAGAATACGTGCAAGGATCCTTGCTATGAGGGTTTTTCCCGAGCCAGTCGGGCCAACTAGCATAATGTTCGACTTCTCAATCTCGACATCATCTACATCATTGAAGACTCTCTTGTAATGGTTGTAAACGGAGACTGAGATTGTCTTCTTCGCGTTCTCCTGGCCTATCACATAGCGATCCAACTCCTTCTTGACATCTGCAGGAGTTGGGAGCTTCTTACCGGGCGCCTTTCTTGCTTTCTGATCCTGCTGAATTATGTCATGAAATAGTTCGACACATTCATTGCATATGTACCCTTCCGTTCCCGATATTAACTTTTTTACCTGCGGTTCTGATCTTCCACAGAACGAACAATATCTCTCAAACGGCAAAACTTTCCCTCCCATTAATCGGTGCTTTTATTATACACTGTAATAGGATAGCACGCACATAGCACGCACATGGAGGTAATTGATGAAGGCTCTCATTATAGACGGATACACCGATGAACCGGCGGCCTTCGGAGTACCGCCGTACATATCGCCAAGAATCAGGGCTTTGGCCGGCGCCTTTCTGCTTAAGAGATTTGAGACAGACTACCTTACTATAGATCAGGTAAGAAGTGGCAACCATTGGAACCGACCAAACGACTACGATTTTCTTCTAGTATATGGGGGGGTCACAACCTCAGGCAGGTACTTAGGAGGAACCCCGATATCCAGCTCCGAAATATCGAGACTTCTTGAAGCGAATAAGGACCCGGTGAAAATCGTCAGCGGTCCCTTAGTGTCTGTTGGCTATACTCTGAGAGGAGGTACAACCGCCTTTGCTCCTCGCTTTCTAGGAGCAGATCATCTCTTCAGGGACGAATTCGAGCTCGCTGAGCTGCTTGGCATAGATTACGACGGTTCGCGTTATTCGCTGCTGAACAAGCTGTACGAGGCCGGAGCGAATATTATCGTACTTCATCCCTCTTATCCAGATGTAATAGCTGAAATCGACATATCTTCAGGCTGTGAGAGAAGTGACGGCTATTGCTCTTTCTGCACTGAATCTATTCTCTACGGAGGTTTTGAGTGGAGAAACCTAAAGGGGATTATCTCGGAATTTGAAGCTCTGAGGAGGCTCGGCGTAAAGGCAATTAGGTTCGGAAGGAGTGCAAACGTGATCGCGTACGGTTACTACAAGAATAGCGACAAACTCGATACACGTTTAATTGAAGAACTTTTCAGATCAGCCAGACACATACTGGAACCCGAAGTGCTTCACATTGACAACGGAAATCCGATTTTCATTGCCAACCATCCCGTCGAATCGAGATCCGTGCTTGAATCGATAGTCAGGTATAATTCCGCAGGAGACACGATTTCTTTCGGCGTGGAGAGCTTCGACAACGAAGTTCGGGAGAGGAATAACCTCGGAGGAAGCGTTGAAGACATAATGTTCGCTATTGATCTGGTCAATGAAGTAGGTGGTACAAGAGTTGATGGTGTCCCGAAACTGCTTCCGGGTATCAACTTGCTTTATGGTCTTCCAGGACATAGCAGAAACAGTTACGAAGTGGACTACGAAAACCTGGTCTGCATAAGAGACAAGGGGCTACTTGTACGAAGAATAAATATAAGGCAGGTAATGGTCTTTCAGGGGGCAGCGATTGCCAAGATGAAGAGGCCGAAAATCGATCATAGATTGTTCGAAAATCACAAACGGCGTATAAGAGAATCAGTAGACACTTCGATGCTAAGGGCAGTCTTCCCTGTTGGAGCGGTTATACGAGGCGTCCTTCCGGAATACAGCGATGGAATGGTTCACTTTGGCAGACCTCTGGGTACTTATCCTATTCTGGTCGGTACTCCTCTAAGCTTTAAAGAGAAGACCGACTTTGTCGTTATTGACCACGGCATGAGATCTGTAACCGGCCTTCCCGTTGGAACTGAACTGAATGAGCTCGGTGAGAGAGAGCTCCAATATCTGCCCGGAATAGGAAAAGATAGGGCAAGATCGCTAGTTATGAAGAGGCCCAAGACGGTAGAAGAACTGGTAGAGATTGTGGGACCCGAAACGCACAAGACACTATCGTTGGTTAGGACAAAACTAGGAGGAAAGCAAATATGAAGCAGAGAGTCGTTTTAGTTACTACAGGCGGCACTATCGCTATGGTAACCGACCCTGTTACAAGGGCTTCGATTCCGGCTCAGGGGTTAAACAAACACGTGGCCAATGTCGAGGGGCTTAAAGAAGTAGCTCTTGTTGAGCACCATGAGTTTTCAAACATCCCAAGCCCTTATATCAACCCGGAGACCATGTGGAACCTCTCTAAGAGGGTGCAGGGGCTCTTAGACAGGGAGGAAGTTTGCGGAGTAGTCATTACTCACGGAACGGACACTCTCGAGGAGACGGCCTACTTCCTCGATCTAACAATAAGGAGCGAGAAACCCGTGATTTGCACAGCAGCAATGAGGAACATCGACGAAATGGGAACCGATGGTCCAAGAAATGTGCTCTCATCTGTCAGAGTTGCTGTCAATCCGCTCGCAGTTGGAATGGGAACCATGGTCTGCCTGAACGACGAAATCCACGCAGCCAGAGAGGTAACAAAGACCTACACCAGCAACGTTGCGACCTTTGACTCTCCTGGCCATGGCCCGCTTGGAATAGTTGACGAAGATTCAGTTATCTTTTTCAGAAAGCCTTTGCTCAGAGCGGTTTTTAACGTTGATAAGATTGAACCGAAAGTCGCCCTTGTCAAGACCTTCACTGGCGATGACGGCTCGATCCTCAGAATTCTGCCCGAGCTGGGCTTCAGAGGATTGGTTCTTGAGACATTTGGGAGAGGCAACGTACCCGTTGAAGTCTATCACGTAGTAAAATACCTAATAAGAGCGAAAGAGTTTCCTGTTATCATTACTTCAAGGTGTTTCAAGGGAAGGGTTCTTGGAGTTTATGGATATGTCGGTGGAGGAAAGAGTCTGGCCGATTTAGGCGCGATCTTTGCTCAGGAGTTGTCCTCAATAAAAGCAAGAATCAAACTGATAGTTATAATGGGGATCACAAGTGAAATGGCGGAAATCGAGAGACTCTTTAAACTCCCTTTGAAGGGGGCATGACGTGGGACGTGAAGTACTGAAGAAACCTCGTTTTCAAGCAGCGGTATTCACATTATTCTATCTTGCAATTTGCTTTGTGGTATTCTCGGTTTCACTAAGAACTGCCGTTATTCTCTTTGCGACTTTCACAGTTGTTCTTTTACTTGAACCCTGGACAAGGTTCGCACAAAAGTATTTTAGAATCAAGCGTTCAATCTCTTTGGGAATTGGACTGACTATTATGTTCGCAGGAATAACTCTTTTGATTGTCTTCCTGACGACTCCTGTCGCAAAGGAGGCCTCGAAATTCTACAATATTGTCAGAGATTTCTTCCCTTCCGTTCAGGAGGCTGAAATTACCTCTTTCGAAGTGAATGCGAACATCGACAGATTTCTTTCGGACGAAGACCTCCTCGCACAGCTTTCTCATGAAGAGATCGACTCGCTCGATCTACTGTCTAAAGATCTGAAGAACTATTTCGTTGACGTAATGAGGCCCATACCTGCAAACCCGGAGGGGTTGGAACAGGATCTCGCTCTGCTTGAGGAGACTCTCAAAGAGCGCAGTGACTATCTTGTGATTGTCAGCAGTAGCAAGTATAAGCAAGCTTCATTTGACGAGATTCATGGCATCGTGGCAAACTATCTGAATCCCGAAGTGGCCGAGTCGCTTTCTGCCATCGTAATGGAGAATGCAATGATAGTTCAGTCACAGGAACTGTGGAGAGATGTAGTGGAATACTTCATGCCGAAAAACATCGATCCGGCAAGACGTAGGGCAACTTATGAAAGCGTAAGGAATTTCCTCATTCAGGTGCAGAACAGCCTTATGAAATTCCTTCCGGGAGTACTGGAAAAGGTGCCCAGTTTCGTAACCACCACGGGGTTCGTTCTTTTCTTCACGATAGTGGGCGCGATCTACCTAAGCTACTACTTTCTGACAGTTAAGGAGTTCGCTCCAAAACTCTATCCGAAGAGGATTCGCGATATTGCTCTCAACTTCCTTTCAGACACGTACAAGAACCTTGAGAGGTACGTGATCTCGGTAGTTCTGATAGCATTGATTGTGGGGATCGTAGTCGGCATTGTGGTTCAGTCGATGGGATTGAAATACAGCCTCCTAATGGGGCTCTGGGCTGCTTTTACTAATCTCATACCCATAGTGGGAGTACCACTTGAAATTGTGCCCCTCGTTCTTCTAGCCGTATCCACACAGAATCTCGTTCTTGTCCTGATACTCCTTGTCGTTTTAGTAATAGTTCACGCGGCGGCCTTCATCCTTTTCCTGGTATTCATGAAGGGCTACAACAGAATCAATCCAGTAATAGTCATTTTGATGATTGTGGTGGCAGGACAGTTGCTCGGGCTTTTTGGCGCGATTGTTGCCGTTCCGTTTGGCATTATATTGAAGATGATGTGGATCCACTTCTTCTCACCGATGCTCGAAGAAGAGGAACAGGGTCAACTCGGCGAGTAAGAGATAGCTACGAACTGCGACTGTCATGATCTACCCGAAGCTCACATAATAAAACATGCATCTCCAAAGGAGAAGAATCTGTATTTCATAGAGATAGCTTGTTTATAAGCAGAGAAAATCAATTCTCTCCCTGCAAAAGCAGAAACGAGCATAAGGAGAGTCGATTTTGGGAGATGAAAGTTTGTGACAAGCGAGTCGATTATCCGGAATCTGTAAGGTGGAAAGATGAATATATCCGTCTGGCCGCTGTCTCCCACGAGTTTCCCGTGTCGTGTCGCAATGCTTTCAAGAGTTCTAACTGTTGTGGTACCCACAGCGACAATTCTCCTGCATTCTGCTCTCGCGTCATTTATCCTCTTTGCCGTTTCCGATGATACCGTGAAGTACTCGCTATGCATTTTGTGCTCATTCAAGACCTCTGATTTCACCGGCCTGAATGTTCCTATTCCAACGTGAAGCGTGATGTACTCAATAGCGACTCCTTTGCTCTCAATGGATCCGAGAAGCTCATCCGTGAAGTGAAGCCCTGCGGTAGGGGCAGCGACTGAGCCCTCCCTCTGCGAATACACAGTCTGATAAGACTCGGGATTATCCGGATACTTGTGAATATACGGAGGAATCGCAAGGAGACCGGCCTCTTTTATCTCTTCATCGGCAGCTCCATGGAAGTCAAGGACTCTGCTAGAGTCTTCACAGTGTTCTACGACCTTACAAGAGATGCTTCTGAAGATAAGCTCATTTCCCAGCTTGATCTTGGAACCAGGTCTCACTATCGCTTTCCAGAGGCCTGAGCCCAGTTTTTCTATCAAGAGGGCTTCCACACTGGCACCTGTTTCCTTTCTACCTATTAGTCTCGCCGGGACGACCCGACTGTTGTTTAACACCAGAACATCACCCGGACGAAGGAGCTCAGTGATTTCTGAGAAGACTCTGTGTTCAAATAGGCCTGTCTCCCTGTTGATCACCAGTAGTCGAGAGCTGTCTCTCGGATCAGCAGGTTCCTGAGCAATCAATTCTTGTGGAAGATCGTAATCAAAGTCTGAGACTTTCATCTATGTCCTCCGGCCGCACTATCTTTATATCATCAACCAAATGATCCAGGAATCTGTCGTAGGTGACAACCACTGAGTTGTTCTCTCTCGCGAGGAAGATTATCCTATCATCAGCAGGTGAATAGGTCTCGACTTGTGGCAACGAGAGCAGTTTGTTAAGGCTTTCCTGCTGGAAACCGCCGAGAGTATACCTGATGTTGGCATCAAAGACGATCCTGTAAGGGAACAAGGCGATTCTACAAAACGACATTCTAAGGAAGAGGTCATCGATTCTGTTAAGATCGGCATGATCGCTCTTCGAGAATACTATATTGCTTCCATCTACAACTACCGATCTTGCGTGACTAGATAAGAGGACCGTTTTCACATACGGATGCGTGAACTTTAGATTCGCCAGTCCTCTCCTCTCCTGTCTGGACAGATTGGAAATCGCCCCTCTCAACAGCTCGAGTTCAGTGATGTTAGTATACACCGCTTGGCCAACTCTGTAAGCAAGATCGGGTTTCTGGGCTAAATCGTCTCTCTCGTACAGTAGCGCCGCCTCAAGCATGACGAAGTTCTGGATTCCATGTCTGCCGATTGACTTACAGAAGGAAAGCCATTCTTTATAGTCGTCTACCGATTTGATTTCCTTTATGATAGGGCCGGTAACGGGCGGGTTATTTCTGGGATCGATCAAGAAAAGCAAATGACCGATACTGGCCAGAGAAGCTTCCGACAGAGACGAAACATAATCGACCCTTTCTTCAGGTGATTTGTCTCGTTCTCTAAGGATGTCTATTGAAAACTCCATCTCTTCATAAGAGAGAGAGCTCAGATCGGGAATCCGTTTTCTTACCTTTGCGATTGCTGCACTACTCACAGGGTTCTTCTTAAGGTGACTGGACAGTCTTTCGATGTGTTCCTTTCTTTTGCTATAATAAGTATAGAAGCCCTGAGAAGAGGCCGACTGTTTGAGTCTACCCAAAACATCTGTAATCATCACTATTCTCCATTCTACGACAGCTTTCAGCCATAAGTAAGTCTTTGACACGCTTTCCTCTCTATGATATAATGAGTTTTGTGCAAATTACAACATGAAGAGGTGAAGCCCCGATGAAAAAAGAAATGCACCCTGAGATGAAGCTGATTACCGTAAAGTGTACCTGTGGCGCAGAACACAAATTCTTCTCGACAAAGGACAACATAAAGATTGACCTTTGTTCCAGCTGCCACCCCTTCTTCCGTGGAGATGCATCTTCAATGATTCTCGACACTGAAGGAAGAGTACAGAAGTTCAGAAACAAATACGGAGACAATTACTGAGTCAGCGTTCTGCGCTCTCTCAAGTATATAGTCAATTGGAGGTTAGTCATGTGAGTGTGAAAGTGGGTACCGTTGTTGAGGGAAGTGTAACTTCTGTCAAGAAATTCGGAGCGTACGTAAATCTTGAAGGCGGTGAGGAAGGGTTCATTCATATTTCCAAAGTGGCAAGAGAGTACGTGAAGAACATTGAAGACTATCTCAAAGTCGGTCAGAAAGTGGAAGCAAAGGTTCTTGGGACAACGAAGGACGGAAAGTGGGAGCTGTCAATCAAGGATCTCAAGGGCAAGGGTTCAGAAGAAGGAACGACAAGTCAGGACTTCGAAAAGAAATTGGCCAAGTTCATGAGAGATAGCGGCGAGAAGATATCTGCCTTTAAGAGAAGACTCGACAAGAAAAGAGGTATCCGTAAAAGGCCATAATGCAGAATAGTCCAAGAGATATAAAAAGGGAGCGGTGCTCCCTTTTTTGTTTGGCATACCGACCAGTAACAATGTGCAAGAGCACAATACAAGAGCAAGATCGTTCCTAACAAGGTATAATTGGACATAACACCAGAATTTAGGAGGGTATATTGATGTACTTCCTCGAAAGGGTTATGGCGGTACCGAGACTGCCAGAAAAACTGAATAGACTCGAAGAGATTGCGAGAAACCTTTGGTGGAGCTGGAATTACCCTGCTCAGCAAATGTTCAGATACATGGATCCTGAGATGTGGTATCAGGAGAAGAGAAGTCCGGTCCGTTTGCTTCGTAGGGTCAGCCAGAACAGACTTTATGAACTCTCTGAAGACAAAGACTTCGCGGAAATGTACGAAAGCGTAGTAAGGCAATTCGATGAGTATATTGCTGGGAAGGACACCTGGCTTGAAAGGGCCCATGGTGAGCGAAAGAATCAGTGTATAGCGTACTTCTGTGCGGAGTATGGCTTTCATGAATCCTTTCCAATCTATTCGGGCGGCCTTGGAATCCTAGCCGGTGATCATCTTAAGACAGCAAGCGATCTAGGACTTAACTTCGTCGCAGTCGGCCTTCTGTACAGGAATGGATACTTCGAGCAGATGATAGATGAATCTGGATGGCAGCAGAATATGTATCATTCCTATGAGTTTGAAGACTTCCCGGTAATTCCTGCGCTGGATGCTTCCGGTGATGAAGTGTTCGTGAATGTTGATTTTCCCGGAAGAAAAATATGGGCTAAGATATGGAAGGCAGCCATAGGCAGAACGTCGCTTTATCTTCTCGACACCGATATCCCTCAGAACGAGCCCGATGATAGAAAGATCACGGCTACTCTGTATGGTGGAGATCGCGAGATGAGAATAAAGCAGGAAATACTGTTAGGCATCGGTGGAGTTAGAGCCCTAAGAATGCTCGGATACTCTCCAAAAGTCTGGCATATGAATGAGGGTCACGCTGCCTTTTTGTCGGTCGAAAGAATAAGAGAGCTCGTTCAGAAAGACTCAATGGATTTCTCGACGGCTTCTATGATTGTCAAGACGAGCAGTGTCTTCACAACTCACACACCGGTCCCTGCAGGCAATGATACGTTCAGTCTCGACATGATTGACAAGTACTTCCGGGACTTCTGGAGCAAAATGAAGGCCGAAAGAGACGAATTCATGGATCTAGGGATCGAAAAGGTTCCAGGCGGGGGCCAACAATTCAGCATGACCGTTCTAGCGTTGAGATTGTCTGCGCTCGCCAATGGCGTAAGCAAGCTACACGGAAGAGTGAGCAGAAACCTGTGGAACCACATATATCCGGATTTGCCCGCAGTTGAGGTTCCAATAACCCACGTGACGAACGGTGTCCATATCTGGACGTGGCTCAATCCTAACCTCGTCGAGTTGCTCGACAAGTACCTGCCTAAAGGCTGGCACGAAAAGGTATACGACCCAGAGGTGTGGGAAGGGGTCGATAGCATTCCCGAAAAAGAGATTTGGGAGCTTCACATGTCCCTCAAGTCAAGGGCAAGAGGATTTCTTCAGGGCAGGCTTAAGAAGCAGAGAATGAGACTCGGAGAGACGATAGAAGATCTTCTGGAAGTAGAGGAAGCCCTTCCCGAAAATGTGCTCACAGTTGGTTTTGCCAGGAGATTTGCTACATACAAGCGCGCAACTCTTATCTTTAAGGACATCAACAGATTGAAATCAATAATCACTAACTCTGAAAGACCTGTCCAGTTTGTCTTTGCCGGAAAGGCCCATCCTGCAGACGATCCCGGCAAGGAGCTTATAAGAAAGCTTTATGAGATTTCCAGAACCCCCGAGTTCAAGAGTAGAGTAATCATCGTCGAGAACTACGATATGAATATCGCAAGGCATCTTGTCAGCGGGGTTGACATTTGGCTCAATACACCGAGGAGACCGCACGAAGCCAGCGGAACGAGCGGTGAGAAGGCAGGCATGAACGGCGTTTTGAATTTCAGCGTACTCGATGGCTGGTGGGTTGAAGGCTTCAATGGGGAAAACGGCTGGGCCATAGGAGACAACAGAGACTACAAGGACCATGAGCTCCAGGACAGAATAGACTCGGTCTCGATATATAGCACTCTGGAGAAGGAGATAATACCTCTCTATTACTCAAGAGACAAAGACGGTGTTGCAAGGCAATGGGCGAAAAGAATGAAGAACTCCATAAAGGAGATTGGGAGTAGATTCAATACTCACAGGATGATCATTGACTATGCGAACAATCTGTATTTCCCCGCTGCAGATCTTTCTGAAGAAGCTGAAAGAGATGGCTTCAAACTCGCCAAGAGCGCAGCCGTGTGGAAAGACAAGTTCAGTTCCAGCTGGAACGCCATAAGGATCAAACCTAACGTGCAGGGAGAATCCTCAGCCAAGTCAGTAAAGGTAGGTCAGGAGATATCTCTATCGGCAAATATCTATCTGGGTACACTCGATCCCTCTGAAGTTCTCGTCGAGATCTTCGTAGCAAAGATGAACGAAGAAGGAGAGCTGGACAGTTTCAGTCTGTACCCTATGAAGCTCGTTAAGGAAGACGTTCATGGAGAATACGTTTACGGAGGAAAGTTCACCGTATCCGAAGAGGGCGATCTGGCCTATACCGTAAGGGTAATTCCAAACCCTGACAAGTTGCCTGACAGATACTTCATACCTGCTGCGAAATGGATTGTATGAAAGAACCCGCCGCCTTTAGGGCGGGTTTTTAATTATTCATAGAGAAATCTGTCAAAGTTCTCTCGAACTCTCCAGAAGAAATCGCTCCCCATAGCAGCGACTTATACAGACCGGGAACGGTCATGATGGCTCTAAGTTCTTCATCAAGGAAGACTCTCTTCCTAGGGTCGTATTCACCGTCCAGAATGGTCTCTGTCGACTCTGAACCCGAAGAAATAATGCCGACAACCGCATTGTAGACTTCGGCAATCTCTGCTTCTCTTAGTCCCAGCTTTTGGAGCTGTTCGTAAATCTCGTGGCTTTCATTTCCCTCAGCTATCATCCTCAAAACAACATTTATATAATCAGGAAACGTCATCGTCTATTCAGGCACCTCCTAGCATTTCTCTCAATTGAATAGCGTTATGAATTGCCCTACCCATGTAGCAGTTGTTAAAGAACACATAGACGGGCATATCACGTTTATGAAATTGTAGCACATCGAGGGCAAAACTTCTCAGATCAACTTCCGAATAATCGTAGTTGTATCTTTCGCTTCCGCTACTTCTGAACCAGTTCGAGTTTCTGCCATGGAACCTGAAATAAGCACCTTTGGCACCGGCGCTGGGGATATAAGGAAACAACTCGCCGATAGATGGTTCATCGACCGTGACGGGTACTCCTCCAATCCTCTCCAGAGCTTCAAAAGTGGCCTTGTTCGCCCAACTATCGTGTCTGAACTCGAAAGCGAGAAGATTACTCTCTGGATCGAAAGAGTCGGCAACCTCTTCAAGATACATCACGTTTCCTTCATTGAATTTGAAAGACCACGGGAACTGAAAGAGAGTCGGACCCAATTTGCCCTCTTCTCTCATGGGAAGCAAAGCACTAAAGAACTCACTTGAGACTTCCCTTAGGCCCCTTGAATCACCCTTCCATAATTCATGAGTCACCCGGCCAGGCGCCTTCACAGAAAAAGTCATCTCCCCTGGAATCTTCCGTAAAATGCCTGTTATAGTCTTCAGCGATGGCATCCTGTAGTATGTGAAATTCAGTTCAACAGAATTGAACTTCCAGACAGAGTGATAATACCTGAGCATCTGGGAAGAGCTTATTCCTTCGGGGTAAGCAGTTCCTACCCAGTCGGGAAATGAGTATCCGCTCGTTCCCAAATAGATCACTATAGCTCCTCGATTATGTATACAGGATCGTTGTTGTTTATTATTGCAGCGTTGGCCTCATCAACATCGACATGGAATTCAAGCGCATAGCTGGAATGTACTCTGACTAGAACATCGTCGAAGATTACCCTTCTAGTCCCTTCACCTTCCGCGTAAACCATAACGATATCCTTGTCTTTCACACCATAGACTTCTGCATCCTCAGGAGTCATGTGTATGTGTCTTTTTGCCAGCATCACTCCTGAGTTCAGTACAACCGTTCCCTTTGGTCCTACAATCGTGAGACCGGCAGTCCCGGCATGGTCGCCAGAATCCTTTATCGGGGGTTTGATCCCCAGAGAGAAGGCATCGGTTCTGGATACTTCTATTTGTGTTGCCTTTCTTGCAGGCCCCAGTACCCTCACTCCTGTTATTGCTCCCTTCGGACCGACAAGGATCACTTTTTCGTCACATGCAAACTGTCCGGGTTGACCCAGATCCTTTATTGGAGTGAGCTGATGACCACTTCCAAAGAGTCTACCGATGTCTTCCTCACTCAGGTGCAAATGCCGATTCGAAACTCCAGATTTAATCGCAGGTTGCTTAAGCTTCACAAAAACACCTCCAGTTATCTATTCTTCTTGAACTTCTTAGAACCCACGAGCCCTTTTCTCACTTTCAAAGCTACGTTCTTAGGCCTGGTTAGACCTATTGTAAGTGGACCTTTAGCTACGTTTATCCACCCCAGGCCGCATATGTGAAGCTCCTGACCAGTACGAAGCCTGAATTCCTTAGCCTCCCATCTATACTTACCTCTTTTCGATCTATCAAAGGGAGGTCTCAGTATATCGCCGAACCAACTATCCCATTCTTTGGCAGCGGTGTTCGGGTTAGTTTCATGCACCGAGACGCTCTCCGGGACAAAAGTATGAAATATCCCGACTGGATCGCTCTGATTCTTCGCGTCTATCTTCACGAATCCGCCAAGGAAAACCGTTCGAACATCATGAAATTGAAAAGTAGATTTTTTGAGTCTTTTTCTGGCAAGAAGCCTGCTCTGATCCTCGGTACTCATCAAATCCGTCAACCTGTCGTTCGTGAAAATCCCCGGAGTATCGTAAACGGTCACAGCTGAGTTTTTCAGAGTCTTCGAAGCTACCTCTACAGTTGTTCCGGGGAAACGGCTCACTATTATCTCTTCTGAACGCATGAGCCCATTCAGAAGAGAGGACTTTCCAACATTAGTCACTCCTATCGAGACAAACTCCTCCGCTGCGGACTTCAGATAGGCGTAAAGCGAATTCAGTCCGTACTTGCCCAGTACAGAGACGGGTCTCACTCTGCTCACAGGCTCTTTGATAATGTCCGACGCCCACTCCCTTATCTCTTCAACCTTCACCTCTTTGGGAAGGAGATCTATCTTGTTTAAAACATAGTGAACGGAATGGTTCTTGAGTAGTTGAGAAATATCCTTCCTGTAGGTGCCGTCAAAATCGGAGATATCGATTACGTAAATCACTTCTCGCGCAAGCTTCAGGTACTCGTTAAGGTTATCGAGTGTATGTGACACGGAATCATTCTCAGGCAAAGAACTATAGTGCTTTATCAAGAAACACCTTCGGCACATTATCTCCTTGCCAGCCTGGAGCCTCGATTCCAAAACCAATTCAGGTAGGTATCCCAGTTCTTCCGGGTCTTCATGCTGCAGTTCCACACCACATCCGCTACATCTCATCTATCAAGCACCTCCACCTCCGGATGCTTTTTCATTTTGCTTAGAAGAAGACCTTCAGCCATTCTTACAAGCTTCGTCCAGAAGAATTCTCTCTCCGAAATAGGTTCGACCTTTATTGTGTACGCCCCTAGAAGATTACCCATAATCATATCTGTGAAGAGCTGGTCTCCCACTACCACTGTCTTGTATGATGGAATATCAAAGTCCTTAAGCACTCGTTTCGCTTTGAATGTCAGAGGCTTTCTAGCTCGGCTGATTACCCTTATTGAATCCAGCTCATCATCGATTCTGCCGAGCCTGCCCGGCTTGCCATTCGAAATTAGAACGACCTCCATACCCAGTCTTTCCACTCTGCTGAGAAGCAACCGTTTCTCCTTCGAGATCGAGCTTGCTCCCCAGGGCTCAAGGGTATTGTCGAAATCGAAGATCACAAGTTTATAACCGGACTCCTTCAACGCATCAAAATCAATGTCCATAACGCCTTCGGCAAACAAATGAGGCGTGGCCAGCCTTCCCGTTCTGAAGATCCAGCCAATACTGAAGAAGAAGACAAAATAAGCTGCAATCGTCATCTTCCCCAGAAGCCTCTTATACCACTTCTGGCTAATATCGACCAGTGGTGCCACCAAGATTGAATACATCCCCATTCTGTTCCCCGCAATAATATCTGTGAAGAAAAGGTCTCCTATTATTACTGTCTTCTCAGGCCGCGACTTCATATCGCTCAGAACCTTCCGGAGTTCCTTGGTACCGGGCTTCCTCATCGAGTGATAAATCCTGAGTTTTTCTCCAAAGAGGTCTCTTAGGTTCCTCACTCTGGATTGCGGACCGTTTGTGACAACAGCGACCTTCATCCCGGCAGCTATGAGATCGTCGATTACCGACTTATTCCTCATATCGAACGGCTCTCTCCAGACTGCTATCGTGTTGTCGTAGTCAAAGAGAATGGTGTTGTAACCTAGCCTCCGGAGCTTGTCGTAGTCTATCTTCCTCACATTCTCGGCTTTGTCGTTTGGTACGGCACTATCAAGTATGTCCAGGATTCGCACGAATCTCCACCACTTCCAAATCTATCCGCTTCTTGATACTCTGAAGGAAACTCTTAAGTTCCTCCAGCAGATCAGCAGGAACGATGATTTTGAGTAGACCTTCATCTGTAACATGCCTTATATTCATCAGATTGTCTTCTGCTTCCGCAATATAACACAATACGTGGATGTCTTCCGGCCTGATCCTAATAAAGAGATCATACTCCAGTGCTTCATTCATCCGACAACCTCACAGCAGCTCGGCAGCCAGACTCGCCAGTTCAGAGCGCTCACCCTTTGTAAGGGTCACGTGGCCCGCAAGCGATTTGTTTGTCAGCCTTGAAGCGGAGTAGGTCAACCCATTACTGTATGCATCAAGGTATGAATTATCAATCTGATAGGGGTCGCCGATCACGACTATCTTCGTGTTTTCGCCCACCCTCGTAATAATCGTCTTGACTTCGTGAGGCGAAAGATTCTGGGCCTCATCGATGATGAAGTATTGATTGGGAATGGACCTCCCCCTAATGTAACTTAAAACCTCTACCTGAAGTTGCTCTCCCTTCTTCATGAAGGCATTCAGGTCCATGTGGCGGTTGTTGAACAACATATAGAGATTGTCGTATATGGGAGTCATCCACGGGTTGATCTTCTCTTCCATCGAACCGGGAAGATAGCCGATGTCCTGGCCCATTGGAATGATCGGCCTTGCCACCAGGAGCCTCTCGTACTTCTTCTCATCCACTACTTTTCTCAACCCGCAGGCAAGAGAGATTAGTGTCTTTCCGGTGCCGGCCATTCCAGGTATGAACACGACCCTTATGCTATCGTCCAATAGAAGCTCCATTGCCATCATCTGCTCGCGGTTTCTCGGTTTTATACCCCAACTGCCAGACTCCATCGATACTTCAAGAGGAACTATCTTCTTCCCGTCCGGTACAACTCTTCCGAAAATCTCTCGTCCGAAATCAACAAACTCATTCGCCCCGACAGGTTCTGGCAGTCTTCCAGTTGAGAGCTCGTCCTTATTTATGAATTCATCCCTGAGAGAAGCATCATCTACTGTCGTTATGCCTGAAAGCTTGTCGTCGATCTCTACCTTGTCATGCAAATAGTCTTCTGCTTTAAGTCCCATAATATCTGCCTTTACTCGCATGTTTATGTCTTTGCTGACTAAAATGACAGGTAGTTTCTCTACGAGATTAAGCTCCATCATGTAAAGCAGAATGGCGTTGTCTTTGTAGTCGTTTGCAGCAAAAGGCGGCAGCTTGCTCTTGAATTCGTTGAACACTGCAATACGCAGTGTACCTCCTGATTCAAGCCTTATCCCCTCTGTGAGTCTCCCTTTCGATCTCAAGGAATCGAGAAACCTGTTAACCTTCCTTGCATTCTGACCGACAGAACCTGAGTTCTTCTTCAATTTATCTATCTCTTCCAGAACGGGAAAGGGAATAATAATGTTATTGTCCTCGAAATTAACAAAGCAATACGGATCGTGAACCAGAACGTTGGTGTCGAGAATGAAATCCTTAATCAAACCTAACCCCTCCACTTCTTTTCATATTTGATCATTTCGAATACTCCGCCCAGTCTCCTAGCCAAGGCAAGGAAGACCTTCGCCGTTACCCTCGCATCGTCCATAGCTCTGTGAGTAGGAACATCTCTTATCTTCAATCTCTTGGCAATATTGGTGAGGCTGTATGGACCTTCGAAAAAAACCTCATGAGCGATGTCAATCGTGTCTATATAGTTGTTTACGAGTGGCAGCACTCCCGTTTCCTTCGATGCGATATCGAAGAAAGTCATATCGTTCACGATGTTGTGCCCAACGAGTGTCGCCCCACCAACATAGTCGCGAAATCTTGGAAAGACCTCTGCCATAGTGGGCTCTTCCGACACATCTTCGTTCTTCAGTCCATGAATCCCAGTTATTTGCGCCGGTATCTTAACAAGTGGATTCACAAGAGACTGGAATGAGAGATTGTGCAGGATTTTGTTCCCATACACCGGGATTGCCGCTATTTCGAGAATTCTATCACCAGAGAGCGGACTGGACCCGGTGGTCTCCGTGTCAATGACTAAGTAGATCTTCTTCATTTCAAACCCTCCGTGAAAATTCTACCATGAGAACTGCTTACACTCCTGACCACTTGTTTACTATACAATTGAGTGAGGTGATCCAATTGAAAGAGCTATCAGTAACTGTAAATCATGATCTGGGCAGTGAGAACGCCAAGAAGAAGTTAATGAGAAGAATCGAAGAGCTTAAGAGTGATTATGAAGGGAAGTTCACTCTGGACTCGTCCTGGAAAGATGATTTTCTCGAGTTTCATCTGAAAGCGGCAGGGATTAAGACCGATGGCTATTTGAATGTCACTGAAAGCGAAGTATCTGTTAGTGGAACTCTTCCCATTTCTCTAGCCGTATTCAGAGGGAAGATCGAAAAGACATTGAAGGCAGAACTTGAGAAGCTTCTAAGTGACGGTGACTGAGAATTGCCGATAGATCTTCACAATCATAGCTTGTTTTCTCCAGACAGCGACACGCCTATAGAAGAGATAGTGAAAGAAGCCACTGGAAAGGGCTTGAAAGTGATAGGCATCTCCGATCATGACGATCTCGACACTTCTTTCCCACTCAGCTACAGGCTCAAGGATCCGGAGAGCTATCTGGAGAGTCTCTCCACCCTAAAAGAGAAATCGAACATAAAGGTTCTATCCGGACTTGAAGTGGGTCTCCAGTCATGCGCTAAGATACCGCCTGATGGAGACTTCGATTACTTCATCTATTCGGTACATGGAGTACCGGGAGTAACTGATCTTTCGGTAGAGAACCTTTGGACGCTCTACCTGGAAGAGGCTATCGAGGCGATTTCGGAAATAGAGAGGCCAGGCTTCTTCGGTCACATAGATTTTCTGAGAAGGTATATTCCAGGTCATAGACCTCTTGATAATCGAATTCTTCTGGACGAATTACTGAAAAGGCTTATTCGAGTTGGAATCGGAATAGAGATTAACACATCCGGCTGGCGGTACCCGTACAAAGAACCGAGTCCGCAGCGCTGGATCGTGGAGAGGTATGTTTCTCTTGGGGGAAGGGTCATAACTGCCGGGTCGGATTCTCACCGCAAGGAGGACGTTGGCAGCTACATACACGACGCCGTCTCTTTGCTAAAGGAGATTGGCGTGAAAGAGATCTTCTACTGTGAAAGGATGGAGTATGTTCCCATCCAGCTCCAGGAGATCTAGAGACTAACTTTCTCTTCCTCTCAGCAGATTCTTGAATTTCATTAAGTTACCAAGCCCGAGAATTCTTATAAATAGAAAGTACACTGCGGTCCCTGCAGTCAGAGTTATCAACGTTGAAATAGATCCCGTTCCAAAGACTGCCTTCCCAAAAAGCATTAGTCCGGACATGACAAGAGAAGCAACGATGATTTTCAGCATGGCCGTTACCTTCGCCTTTTCATATCCGGTCCATCTGAGGAGTGCTGCCGATACGATGACTGTACCGACAATTCCCGCAATACTTGTCGCTAGTGCCACACCCAAAGGTCCTATTGTAAAGCCGAGCAATATATCGAGAACCACATTCACACCAACCATGATCGCAGAGATTATTGTGGGCGTCCTGGGGCTCTTCCTTGCATAATATGCCCTTGATAGAACACCGTAAGATCCATAGAAAGGAAGTCCCAGAGTGTACCCGTAAAGGAGGGTTGTGGTTAAGGCCGTATCTGCAGGAGTGAATGAACCTCTCTCAAACAGAATGCGGACAATCCCTTCGCCGAGAACAAGAAGTCCCAGCGTTGAGGGGATAATCAAAAAGGCGAGAACGGTTAACGCGTCCCATAGAGAACTCCTGAATTTCTCCTTAGAACCTTCTCCGGTAAGTTTTGAAAGTTTCGGAAGCGCTACCGTGGCCACCGCGATTGCGAAGACGCCGAGAGGAAGCTGATAGAGCCGCTGGGCGTATCCAAGACTCGATACGGCTCCCCTCCCAAGCTCAGTTGACACTCTAATATCGACAAAGGAGTTGATTTCGTTGATCGCCGGGGAAATCGCAGAAAAAAGGAACAGGAGCAAGAAATCCCTGACATCGCTTTTGTTGTAGCCTGGCTTGAAGACAAAACCCTTTGATCTTGCGGAGAGAGCGACCACGCCGAGCTGGATGACTCCTCCGACAAGAAATCCGATCGTAGGACCGACAATTGGAGTTGAGAACCTTCCTGAAAGCAAAATTCCAGCGATCGTCGAGAGATTTATGAACATTGGTGAGACTGCCGCAATGAAAAAGGCATCGAGACTGTTGAGAACACCGCAGTAGACTGCCCAAAGAGATACTAGTACAATAAACGGAAAGGAAATCCTTATAAGTTGAGAGGTCAGTTCAAGAGCTGATTGATCGAAGCCTCCGGCAAAGGCTGAGGCAACCCCGTCAGAGAATAAGCTTCCCGCTGCTGAAATCGCGCCCGAGACAATAACTACGAATATGAGAACGGTAGAAGCGAACATAAAAGCTCTCTCTCTCGAGCTCTTCAGCTTCTCGTTGAATACTGGAACGAAAGCCATCGTCATCGCTCCATCTGCAAAGATCTTTCTGAGAAAGAAGGGAATCATGATCGCAACTAAATATGCGTCGTACTGAGCCGACGTGCCGAAATAGCTGGCAAAAAGGGAGTCTCTGACGAGACCCGTAATTCTTGATAACAACGTTGCTATTGCAAAAAGAGCCGTGCTTCTGACCGTGCTAGCCGTCATAGAAACCTCCAGAGAAGATTATAATACATGGTCGAAGGATTGGATAGGAGAGAAGTCTCAGATGTCCAGTCACGAGCGAAGTTGATAACTATGATATACTGAGCATGGCTATTACGAATGATCCTAAGGAGGGAAAGCCCCAAGGCTGCTGAGTATGAAAAAGGTAGCTCTGATATTCGGAACCAGACCGGAGGCAGTGAAGATGGCTCCTGTCTATCTGGCGCTGAAGAATTCCTCTCTTAGGCCTGTTGTAATTGCTACGGCCCAGCACAGAGAGATGCTCGATCAGGTTCTCTCACTCTTCGGCATAAAACCCGACTTTGATCTGAATATCATGCAACAAAGGCAGTCTCTTTCGGGCCTTACTTCCAGACTGATCGAAAAACTCGACGAGATATATTCGCAGAACAAGTTTGATGCAACGCTCGTTCAGGGTGATACCACATCTACTTTCGCGGGCGCTCTGGTATCTTTCTATCATAAGATCCCAGTTGGTCATGTTGAAGCGGGGCTGAGGACCGCCAACGTTTACGATCCCTTTCCTGAAGAAGTCAACAGAAGGCTCAACGGAGTCATTTCAACGTATCACTATCCTCCAACTGAGAAATCAAAGCTGAACCTGCTTAAAGAAGGAGTGCCTGAAGAAAACATGCTTGTTACAGGCAATACTGTCATCGATGCCCTGCTGTGGGTAACAGGCAACAAGTCCAGGCTTACTTCGAGCTTCAGAGAAGCGCTTGGTGTGGAGGGTGATGACTACATTCTAGTAACCATGCACAGAAGGGAAAACTGGGGAAGACCGATGCAGGAAGTTATGAAAGCAATAAAGGACGTCCTCAACGAGTTCCCCCGGATGAAAGTTGTCTTTCCGGTTCATCTCAATCCTGCCGTCAGAGAAGTTGTCTATCCGGAGCTTGAAGAACACGACAGGGTAGTCTTGACTGATCCGCTAGATTACCTTCCCTTCGTTTCTTTGATGGAGAAATCAAAGCTCATACTGACGGACTCTGGCGGAATCCAGGAAGAGGCCCCTGCTCTTGGAAAGCCGACATTGGTACTGAGGCGCACAACGGAGAGACCAGAAGCGATCGAAGCAGGTACTGCCAAGCTTGTAGGAACAAGTAGAGAAGCCGTCTTCATGGAGACAATGAGACTTCTCAGCGATTCACGGGAATATGAGCGTATGGCGAAGGCTAGAAATCCGTTCGGAGATGGTACTGCGTCAAAAAGGATCTCTGATCACCTCTGTAAAAACCTGTAGATCCATTTACCGACTGCTAATCCTCGCTTGCTTTCATCTTAAGCTCCCAGAAGTATTCGTACAGCTCTGAAAGTGAAGAGAATTTTATCTTCAGATGATCAACTAACGCTGAAGTCATTAGAATGTCGTCTATCTCCCGATTGGCAGCGATGTAGAAGTCTCTATATTGAAACCATTCGAGCAGCTCTTCGGAGACTCCTTCTCTCTTCCGTCTTCTCTTGTACTTCTCTCCGAAAACCGAGAAATCGCTCTCTCTCAGAATACGAGCCTTTTCTGTAAACCTCGATGGATTCTTCGCTATTTCTTCATGGATCTTACTCATAGTCTCTCGAGATGGGAAGTAGAATCCCATACCGTACCGGTATCTGTCGGGAAAGAGCTCAAAAAAGTATCCGGGAGAGTCCTTCCAGTCGGGCCCTGGCACCCTGAAAGTGAACCACATATTGGTTCTGTAGGGAGGCTTTCCCTTGTTGCGCCTTGCATCCCGACTTATCCTGCTTATGGTCTTTCCAACCTGAGGTCTCACTTCCATAAAGGGATCAAGCCTTTCCATGAAGGGCGCAAGTTCACTTACAAGTGCCTTGAAGGGTTCAAGCAAGCACACGCGATACCGATCACGGTTTTTATCCATCCAGGAACGGTTGTTGTTCATCCCGAGATCCATGAGAAATGAAATAGTCTCACCTGAAAATCCCGTGAACTGTCTTTCGCTCATCTCGCCTCCGCAATCGAGTGGGAAACGTAACTACCTTTCTCACAGTAGAATACCTCTTTAACTCCAAGCTTACATAGAAGAGAAACGGCCTGTGAATTGTAGCTCCCCACCTGATATGCTCTATGAGAGTCAGAGCCTATAGTCAGTAGACGTCCTCCGAGTTCGAGGTATCTCTCTACCACCCATGATTGAGGGGTAGGGTCTCCGATTCCGTACATCCAGCCCGAAGTATTGACTTCAAGCCCCACATGACAGGATACCAGCTTCATAAGCAGCTGATCCATCTGCGGTCCGGATCTAGGTGGCTTTGCGTAAGGAATATGCCTTCTGAGGAAATCGAGATGGCCAAGAAAACCCGGTTTCTCGATCAAATCAACTGCTAGAGTCGCCTCGCGAAGGTAGATATCCCAAGGGTCCTCAAGAGTCTTCAGATCTGGCCTTCCCGGAACCGTGTGGACTGAGTAGATGAAGAAATCCATCTCCTCAAAAGGCAAGAGAATACCCTGGGACTGAAGACCCAGTTCAAGCCCGGCAAGTATCTTGATGGGAAACTTTCCCTCAAAGCTCTTGATCTCCTTGAGATAGCCCCCCGTTTCTTCGGGCTGCAAGCAGACTTCCTGAGAGACGTAAGGGTCGAAGTGATCTGATATGCCGACGACATGAAGCCCTTTGAGTGAAGCCGACTGAATGACTTCCTCGACCGTATTCCTTCCGTCTGAAAAAATTGTATGATTGTGAATATCTATCATCATAAGGCTCCGCAATCTATACTAGCATATTAGTCAGAAAGCAATTGTACAGCCGCTCTCTTTTCTCTATCGGTTATATGCAAATATATACTAGTTGTAGAAAGATTAGCATGGCCAAGTAATTCCTGCACTGTCTTTATACTTGCTCCTTTTTGTAGAAGTTGTGTAGCAAAACTATGTCTGAATATATGCGGAGTCACTCGCTTCTCTGGATATACAAGTTTTACTTGTGTATTCAGCACTTTTGGAATAACGTTCCTCGCCATCGGCTCCCCCCGGGTCCCGATAAAGACATGATCCTCATACTCGCTGAGCGGGAAATCCTTCCTTATCTGGAGGTAATCCTCAATTATGGCAAGGACCTGATCGTTCAGAGGAACCTCCCTGTCTCTATTTCCCTTTCCGCTCAGTATTCTTACAGCTGGCGAATTGCCCATCCTAAGATCACCGAGTCTTAGTTTGCATACTTCGCTGACTCTCAGTCCACAGAAGTACATCACCGCCACAATAGCCTTGTTTCTCTTGCCAAGATTGGTTTCCTTGAAAGACGATATGATCTTCATTACCTCATCATGACTTATGTAGTCGGGAATTCTGCGTCTCGTCTTAGGGTTCTTTATGAGCTCCGTAGGGACCTTGCCTACCGTACCGCTTATATAAAGAAATGTATAGAATGACCTAATAGTTGAGAGATTCCTCGAGACGGTAGTTGCAGAGGGCCTCTTCCTGGAGTACTTCCCCTGAGAATACTCCTTCACGAAAAGTTCGATGTCTCTTCTCTTCACCTCTTTAAAATCGGTATTATGACTCTCTAGAAACAACTGAAAGTGGTGAAGATCCGAAAGATATGCTGCGATAGTATTGAATGACATATTCCTAACATATTCCATATTGTCCTTGAATCTCTCGACGGCTTCGACAAACTCCATACATACCCCCAAATTGTCATACATTATGAGTCATAATAGTAATTATGACTCATATATTGTATTATAACACAGCTCATTCTCTATACGGTGTTCTGTAAGTCTTATTAGAGGCGCATTATAGAATTACATCTCGTATATTGCCCTGTAACGCATTTTTTTTGACAGGATGCATCTTGTACTATCCAAACAGCAAGAAACGAGCGCTAAGAGCCGTTTAACGAGTATTTGTCTGTAATGCTCTCTCAAAGCCCGCTCTGATTTCCGATATTATAGCTCTGTATTTATCTGCAAGTCTATACCTCTTTCCCTCTCGCAGCACAAGCTCTTCCTTGATTCCCGAGTAGTGTTTTGAAAGAGCTCCCATTATAGCGCCCAACGCCATTGGTCCTTTGACCAGTTCGCTCTCGTTCATCTCCAGGAACTGGTTTATTTTCCCCACCAGATCGTCTCCGACCATCGGAGAATCGAGCAAGGAGAACAACATGCCAACTGTAGGAAGTTTCAATCTGTTCATTATGAAGTCTTCCAGTTCCTCTTTTGTCCACTCCTTCTGAAGAGAGACTTGAGGCTTTCGAGCGAGTTCCTTTTTGAAGGCAAGAAGCATCAGCTCCATAAACGAAGATATCCTTTTGTCGTAGTCATCGTCAGTTACAAGAATCGAGGCTACCGAACTTACAGGAAGCTCAATCTGCTCTATCATCGCGAACAACATTCCCAGGCGTCCCACAGTCACGAAGGGCCTACCCAGGTCGATAGCCTCAGGCAGTATGAGCAGCGCATTCCTGGCTACACCCTTTGCTTCTTCGAAGCTGGCGCAGATGATGGCTGCTACTCTTATCTGTATATCCTCCCCGACCTTCCAGATACCCGTGATCTTCTCTCTGCCTGAGTATTTGACGTAATCAACAGAAAAGCCGGAGATCTCGGCCAGTCTGTTGACCAGATCTGCGAAGGCTCTCCCAAGACTCTCAGAATCGCCTTTGAATGTGGGGTAGGCTTCCAGCAACCCGTCAATATCACTAATTACCGTCTCCGGTGTCTTGTATTTCGAAAGGAACTCTCTAATGAACCTGCTCCTACTTGAATGTTCACCACCTTCATCACTGAGCTTGCCAAGTATCCTCACAACATCGACAGATGCAATCTGTGCTGGCATAGTATCACCTCTTACATTATACTAACACAAAAAGAATCACGAGTGACATTGTTTATATATACATGTTCTAAGTTTGTATGCTGATATATACTACTTATATAGAACCGTATATTGCTATACTTTATTATATACATCAAACGTTGCACGGCACTATTAACAACACGCACACAGTATTATACTGGTATATCTAGTATAATGTTATATGTACTGGCTAATCGTTGTATATCCGAATACGAAAAGAATGGACTTGCTCCAGGTCTCGCAACAACCATAGATGCAAGCAAATTTCCTGTCTTCAAGCATTCTGTTTCTGTCCTGCCGGCAAGATATGCATGCAAGAATCCTGCGTTGAAGGAATCTCCCGCTCCCGTTGTATCTACTACCTCTGTGGGAAAGGCGTCTACGCGTTTCCCGTCACTGATCTTTGCTCCCTCCGCTCCAAGAGTAACCACAACAACTTTTGGCTCAGTCTTCAAAAAGCCTCCAAGATGTAGCCATTCGCTCTTGTTAACAAGAAGCACTTCGCATTGCGCAGCAAGATCGGCAACTTCTGCACCTCTTTCAAAGGTCACTATCCCTCCCGGGTTATAAGAAAACCTCGGCTTACGGATCTCCTTCAAGAGATTGATAACTTGATCGGGGGCTATCCCCCCAAAATGGTAGAAGTCAGAGGATACATCAACAGGATAATCGACTTCATTAACACCCCTGTATGTGAACAGGTGTCTTTGGCCGTCTGTAGAAACTGCGGAGAAACAGAATCCCGTCTTTCCTTCTATTCGAGCTAGATACCGAATATCCACCCCTTCTCTTGTCAAAGCCTCAATTGCCATGTCGCCGAACCGATCAGTCCCCACTGCACCCTGCAAAAACACGTTCTTTCTCAACCTACTCAACATGATTGCCGTGTTTGCCGCACTTCCTCCGATAGTGAACATCATTTCCTTAATCCTGTTCTCTTCAACATTTTTACTTTCGTTGATGAAGGCGCTGAGATCTATATTCACGTTGCCAACCACAGATAATCTCATATTCTAACCTCAACTCTTTAGGTAATTTTGGCTTTTGCTTCCTTTCACGATTATAATTGTTTATGAGCGTACAAAAAAATGACGTGGGAGGGTTCGTCTATGCTTTCATTTCCAGACGGGTTCATATGGGGTGTCGCAACGGCCGGTCATCAAATAGAAGGAAGCAATGTCTTTTCTGATTGGTACACATGGGAACATCAGGGAAAGGTCAAGAATGGCGACACTTCCGACATAGCTTGTGGTAGCTGGGAGAATCTCGACAGGGATCTGGAGGCTGTTAAGGCTTTGGGTGTAAAGGCCTACAGATTCTCGGTTGAGTGGGCGAGAATTGAACCGAAAATCAACAGATTTGATGACAGTGTACTAGAAAGATACAGAGATTTCTCTAAGGCGCTTACTGAGAACGGAATCCAGCCCATTCTTACTCTCAACCATTTCGTTCTTCCTCAATGGTTCTCGGAGATGGGAGGCTGGGAGAATAAGGAGAACCTGCGTTACTTTCGTCGTTTCGTCTCGAGAATCGTCGAGTCTATGGGCGAGTTCATTCACTACTGGGTCACTGTGAACGAACCGAACGTCTACGCAGTCATGGGCTATTTGACGGGAGAATGGCCGCCGGAAGTCAAGGACATGGGAAGGGCTATGAAAGTCCTCGCTAATCTTCTCTATGTCCACAGCGAGGCATATGACGTAATAAGGGAGTCGAATCCAACGGCGATGATAGGGGTAGCTGTTAATATGATGCCTTTCTTCCCTCTCAGAAAGTTCCATCCAGGAGACAGGCTGGTGGCAAATTATCTGGACAGAGTCTACAACTACAGTTATCTTGATAGTCTGATGAAGGGCAGTATAGTTAAGCCGCTCGGCGAAGGAGAAGCGGTGCCTGAGATAGAATCAAAGCTCGATTTCCTGGGCATCAATTACTACACGCGAATCTTCGCCAAGTACTCGAAGCCCCTCCCTGAAATCGCAGCGGGTAATGAATTTGAGAAAACGGAAATGGGATATGAGTTCTTCCCGCAGGGGATTGAAGAGGTTGTTCTGAAGGCATATAAGAGGTATCGACTGCCGATAATGATCACTGAGAATGGAATTGCCGACAAATCGGACGCACGACGATGGGAGTATATCGAGAAAGCTTTGTCAGGACTAAGAAACGCTATGGATAAGGGAGCCCGTGTATTCGGTTATCTGTACTGGTCACTTATGGACAATTTCGAATGGAAAGAAGGCTACTCAATGAAGTTCGGACTCTACGAGACGGTTCAGGAGAGTCTCGAATTGAGGCCTAGAGAGAGCGTTGCAAAATTCAGAGATTTCATCAGGGACAGTCTGAAATAGTACCGACGCAGAAAGCTAAAAGGGGTGTTGCCGAGGCGAAATCGCCGATAATTGCTCCATGTGGTATCGAATGCTCTAGATACGCTATCTTCTTGAGGACCGAAGAAAAGCTGAGCTATTGGAGAAGCAGAAATGTAGATTCGGAACTAGTTAGATGCAGCGGCTGCCAAGCCGGTGAAGGACCTTACCGCTTGACAGAAAGCTGCAACATTTTCGATTGTTGTGTAGCAAAAAGAAACCTGAGTCACTGTTATGAATGTGCAGAGTTCCCTTGCGATGCCCTTAAAGAACGAGCATCAGCCTATCCGCACCACAGATCGGCACTCGGCAGACTCAGGTCGATGAAAGAGAATCTATCAAGAAGACACATCTGATTTTCGATAGTAGCTCATGCGCTACTACTGAATCAGAACTCCTAGTAGCTCTTCGGTTCCCTGCCGTTTCTCTGAAGAAACTGTAAATACCGGAGGTTTTCCCCAAAAGGCAACTTCCCCGGTTATCGATCTTTTCATCTGGAGCTGGCGACTCTTCGATAGTTTGTCGGCCTTTGTCAGAACCAAGACAAAAGGGATGGAATAGTGCGTAAGCCACTCAAGCATCTGCTCGTCTGCCGGCTGCAACGGGTGCCTTATGTCAACGAGCATAACAACGAGAGAGAGGTCTTCTCTCGATTCAAAATAGTCGGTAATCAGCCTCTGCCACTTCTCTCTTTCCGACATAGAGGCCTTTGCATATCCATAACCGGGGAGATCAACGAAATAGATCTCTCCGTTTATTTCATAGAAATTTATCGATCTTGTCTTTCCAGGAGTCGAACTTGTCTTTGCAAGTTTCCTTCCAAACAAAGCGTTCAGCAAAGAAGACTTGCCGACATTTGACCTTCCTGCGAAGGCTATCTCCCTCCTTAATGGAGGGGGATATTCGCCTTTCGTGTATACGGTTCGGACAAGTTCAGCACTCTTCACCATCACCTTGAATCAAAGCCTCCTCTAGTACTTCGCTTATATTCTCAACAAAGACGAATTCCAGTTTCGACTTTATTTCTTCAGGGACTTTATCGAGATCTCTCTTGTTTGCAAGAGGAATCAGAACCTTCTTCATTCTGGCACGGTAAGCTGCCATCAGCTTTTCTTTCAAACCACCAATGGGCAGTACCTTCCCTCTAAGAGTTATCTCCCCAGTCATTGCAATGTCGTTTCTCACTTTTCTTCCGGTGACGGCCGAGACAATCGCCGTCGTGAGAGTAATCCCGGCACTGGGTCCATCCTTGGGAACGGCCCCTTCGGGAACGTGGATATGGAAGTCCTTCTTCTCGAAGATCTCGTTGAACTTCTCATCTCCACAAAGCTTTCTGGCAAGCGACGCCGCGATCTGTGCCGATTCCTTCATAACATCTCCCAGCTGACCTGTTATGATAGTCTTTCCTTTCCCGGAAACGGGCAGGACTTCGATGTACATGATTTCTCCCCCAACCGATGTCCAGGCCAGTCCAGTCGCCACTCCGACCTCTGGATGCTTCCTGAAATCACTCTCTTTGAATAGAGGTGCTCCAAGATACTCTCCCAGTTCATTGACACCGACCGAGATTGAATCGCCGCCCTCAGCTATTTTCAGAGTGGCCTTTCTGATGATTTTCGCCAGATTTCTATCGAGTTCCCTAACTCCGGCTTCTCGTGTGTAATCTCTAATTACGTCTCTTGTTGCGGCCGGTGTTATTTTGAGTCTACCGGCCTTCATGTTGTATTCATCGAGAAGCTTCGGCAATATATGCTCCCTGGCTATGTGATACTTCTCAGACTCCGTATAGCCTGGAATCTCGATAATCTCCATCCTGTCTTTCAGAGCGGCAGGGATCGAATAGAGAACGTTTGCCGTGGTAATGAACAGGACTCTGGAAAGGTCAAAAGGCACTTCCAGAAAATGATCGGTAAAACTGTTGTTCTGCTCGGGATCAAGGACCTCGAGAAGAGCAGAAGCTGGGTCTCCTTGAAAACTGATTCCCATCTTGTCGACTTCATCCAGCACGATTACCGGATTTCTGGTCTTCAGCTTTCTGATCATCTGCATAATTCTGCCGGGAAGCGCTCCTACATAAGTACGTCTGTGGCCCCTTATTTCTGCCTCGTCTCTCATGCCTCCCAACGAGATTCTACCGAACTTCCTTCCCATAGCCTCGGAAACAGACCGACCAAGTGAAGTCTTCCCAACACCCGGAGGCCCAACGAGGCAAAGAATCGGAGCGCGTAGGTTCTTCGAAAACCTCCTGGCCGCTAGGAATTCAAGGATCCTTTCCTTCACATCGTCCAGTCCATAATGATTGTTATCAAGAGTCTTTCTGACGTCCTTGATCACTATCTCATCATCTGTCTCTTCCTGCCAAGGGAGGTTCAACAACCAATCGAGATAGGTTCTCACAACCGTCGCTTCCGGAGAATATGGGGACATCTTTTCCAGTCTCGAGATCTCTTGCTCTGCCTTTTCCTTTACCTCCTGAGGAAGCTTGCCGGACTCGGCCATCTCTTTAAGCTCTTTGATTTCCTCGTCTTCTTCGCCCTCGAGCTCCTCCTGGATCGCTCTCATCTTCTCTCTCAGGTAGTACTCCTTCTGCCCCTGCTCAATCTTCTCCTTAACCCTTTTGTCTAGTTCTTCCTCTAGAGAGAGAATCTCTATCTCTCTTGTAAGTAACTCCATTAGCGTATTGAGACGATCCTTCGCTTCAATTTCCTCGAGAAGACGTTGTTTCTCTTCCAAAGAAAAGGGCACCATTGAGGAAACAAAATCTGCAAACTTGTCTGCATCGGAAGTATCTTCCAGCGCCATTATCGCTTCGTCGGGGAAACGTCTGCTCATCGATACATATCTCAGCGCAAGTTCCTTCACCCTTCGAACCAGCGCCTGAAGCATCTTACTTTTTCTACCCTTGGACTTCAGCTTCTCTGCAACGACGATAAACGTGCTCTCTCCTTCCTCCACTGAAGAGAGCCTGGCTCTTGTCAAACCTTCAACAAGAATCTTGTAGTTCCCATCGGGCATCTTCATCAGCTGTACTATTCTCGCTATCGTTCCAATCTCGAATAGATCCTCGATCTCGGGTTCTTCTTTAGTAATGTCCCTCTGAGAAACGAGAAATACTATCTGATTGAATTTGCCAATTGACTCCTCCAGCGCCGCCAGGGACTTCTCGCGTCCAACATACAACGGCATAACTGAAGAAGGATATACCAACATGTTTGTTCTCGTCGGTATAACCGGCAGTTTGTCGGGTATCTCAATCTTTCGCTCGCTTCCTACAGCAGCCTTTTCAAGCAACTCAAACTTCTGAGCCATCTATTCACCTTCCTTCATTCTTATCTTGATCTATTCTCTTAACCAAACGATCCAAAATGCTCTTCATTCTTCGGCCAAATGGCTTCAATTTCACGGTTCGTTTGATCTCGTCGAAATGCTCCAGTTCAACTATGAGATAAGGCTCGCAGACATACGTAAAGTAAAGTTTAGGCCATTCTACCGCTAGAACCGTATTGCAATTCATTAGATCGTAGAGAGCTAGATCCAGAACCTCTTCTTCGCCGGTAATCCTGTACAGATCAACGTGAATGAGAGCGGGATGCACTCTTGCCTTTTCGACATCGTCGCTTCCGCCAGTCGAGGATCGGCCGGGATAGAAGTTGACAATGTTGAAAGTCGGACTTCTCACGCTATCCTTATCGATTCCCAACCCGCTGGCCAGCGCCTTTACAAACGTCGTTTTTCCACTGCCCAGATCACCGAATAGAAGGACAGTCTCTCCTCCTTCAAGCGCCTCTCCAAGTTCTTGTGCAAAAGTCTCGAGATTTTTCAGCTCTAGTTCGCCCAGTTCATAGATCTCTTCAACGCCTCTTTCCACCTTTTGTACTCTGCCTCCATTCTATCGCCCGAAGGTTCGAAGACAACCTCGCTGATTCTCTTGTTCTTGAGACTATCCTGATCCCATAGATCGGTGCAAATTCCTGCCAGCATCGCAGCTCCGAGTGCAGTGGTCTCTTTTATCAAGGATCTATCAACGGGAATATTCAGTACATTTGCCTGCATCTCCATTAGGAAGTTGTTTCGGGTAACACCGCCGTCAACGAGAAGCTTGTTGAGCGTGATTCCCGTTTCTTTTTCCATCAGCTCAAGAATTTCTCTTGTCCTGAAAGCGATGTATTCGAGAACGGCTCTTACTATATGTGCCTTCCTCGTTCCCCTTGTTAGACCGATCATCATGCCTCTCGCTGAGGAGTTCCAGTAAGGAGCTCCCAGCCCTGTCAAGGCACCGGAGAAAAAGACTCCTCCATTGTCACTGACTTCTCTGGCAAGAGGCTCCGTATCGGAAGGGCTGTCAATAATCCCCAGTCCATCTTTCAACCAGCTTATAAGGGCTCCGGTGGCAAATATCGAACCTTCCACAGCGTAGACTGTCTCTTCCGTTGACTTCCAGCCTATTGTCGTAAGCAAGCCATGATCGGAAATCTTTGGTTTGTTTCCAATGTTCATCAATATAAATGAACCAGTCCCATAAGTACATTTCGCGTCACCGGTCTGAAAGGCCGTCTGACCGAACAGCGATGCCTGTTGATCTCCAGCTATTCCCCCGATATTTGGGCCGTAGATCGAAGGACCGAGAAGCTTACTCGATTCCACCACTTCGGGCAGAAACTCTTTCTCCACTCCAAAGAGATTGAGTAGGTCGCGATCCCATTCAAGCTTCTCGATGTTGAACAACATCGTTCTCGACGCGTTCGAGAAATCACAAACATGGAGATTCTCTCTAGTCAGATTCCAGATTAACCAGGAGTCAATCGTACCAAATCTCAATCGCCCTTTTCTTGCCGCCTCTCGAACTACCGGTACATTCTCCAGCAGCCATTCCATCTTCGTCGCGGAGAAATAGGGATCCGGCTTGAGGCCGGTCTTTCGTCTTATCAATTCTCCATGAGACTCTTCAATCTCTCTGCATCTGTCGGCAGTTCTTCTATCCTGCCACACTATTGCGTTGTAGAGCGGCTGATCAGTCACCGAATCCCAGGCAACGACCGTTTCTCTTTGATTTGTGATGCCGATTGCCACAATTTCCCTGTATGAGATCCTGGCATCCGAGACTACTTTCTCAATTGCACCCATTGTGCTTAAGATGATGTCTCTAGGATCGTGCTCAACCCACCCGGGTTTGGGATAGATCTGCGCAAACTCCTCCTGAGCAACGGCAACTTGATACAGTTCTTCATCAAAAAGAACGGCTTTGCTGCTGCTCGTTCCCTGATCGATAGCAAGAATATACTTCATCTAACCCCTCCTATCTATGAATACGTCTTCTGAAGACGATAGCATCTTCAGGGCAAAGTTCATGGCAAACGTAACAAGCTATGCACTTACCATAATCGATATTGAACCTGCTTATGTCGATCGCTCCAGCCGGACAGGCCCTCTCGCAAACACGACAGCTCACACACTTCTTCCTATCTATTTTCGGAAACTTTGTTACTAATCTCCTCAATAGGGATGCACCGTAAACACCGATCAAATTTGTCTCGGGGAGAGAGAGTTTTTTCGGCTCGACTTCATCTCCGACAACCTTGTAATTTCCTACTAACCCTTTCTCCCTTGCCAAACGGAGAATTGGGACCTTTGAATTTATCACTCCAAAGAGTTCTGCGATGGCATCATCTAGTGCGAAAACATCTTCTGAAATACCAATTATTCCTGGCCTTATAATCCTCCCGTTCGACGGACCGTTGCCATCCATGCCTTCTACGCCGTCGATTATTGTCAGGGACGGCTTCAAATAGCCGGCCAGATCAAGAAGCATAACCGAGAACTCCTTCATGTTTCTTACTCTGAAATGCCAACCCTGCTTCTTAACACCCGGAACACAGCCAAAAAGATTCTTGACCCCGAATGTGACCTGAGTGAGTGAATGTGTCTTGAGCTTCGGAAGATTCACCAGAAGATCGGTTTCAAGAACCGGCCTGGCAATCTCGAAGCTTCTGTACGTACCATGCTCCAGGACTACAGGAACGGGATCATTGAAATCGACAAGTGGAACGCCCAGGTCTTCGCAGACAGAGGCGATCCCGGATGCGTGGGCAGCGACTGCAGTGCTCACGCTTGCCGGAGAATCCCCGATGCTCACCTTGGCTCCCCTCTCCAGGAAGATCTCTGCAACCGCGCGCACAAAAGCAGGATTCGTGGTTACACAGTTTTCCGGAGATCTTGCCGATAGAAGATTCACTTTCAGAAGAACTTTCTTTCCCTGCAGAGTTTCGTTGAACTCGATCAGGTCCAGCCCTTCGCTAATCTTCTTCCTGCACCTTGCGTATTCTGGGCTGCTTAGGACCGCCACCCTTTTCGTTAGATTCTCGTTTTCCATAAATGATCCTCTTCCTTTTCCTTCTATCATCGACTATGCTGGACACCCCTTCGGGCAGCTTCAGCTCGGAAGAAGCAAGAGTCTCCACAATGACCTCTTCAGGAATTGAGGTGATGGCCCAGAGATCTGTGAGATAAAGTCTCTCTCCAGATCTTATCGGAGCTTTTTGAACTGCTGATTCAAGAGCCTTTCTATACCGTTCCCTGATTTCCTCTTCGGAATGATTTACCTTGTCATCCATCGTGGATCACCTCATGAAAATTATACTCTATACGTTGCCCTTGGTTTGGAAAACAGCTCCCATGATCTGTATAATTCTTCACAAGTTTCTTTTTGACCTCATTCTGAAAACACTCACTTCATTATAAAATCTAAGGGGAGGGAAGTCTATTGGAGTTTGTTGTCCTTGATACTGAAACTACCGGGCTAAGCGTAGAGCGGGGTGCAAGGCTCATAGAAGTGGCTGGGGTGCGAGTGAGAGACTGGAAGGTCTACAGAAACGACACTTTCGAATCACTAATAGACCCCGGGTGCATAATCCCGATTACAATAACTGCCCTGACGGGAATCAGCAATCTCACAGTTAAAGGGAAACCTTCGGTGGCAGACGTATTAAAGGATTTCTATTCCTTCGTGGGCGATTCGACCCTTGTTATCCATAACGCTCTCTTTGATCTCTCGTTTATAAATCACTTCGGCATTAAATCCGGGCTTGGCAAACTGGACAATCCGTATATCGACACGGTAGAAATGTCCAAGACCGTTTTCAGATATGGCAGAAACAATCTGGACATTTTGCTTGCTAGACTGGGCATAATTCCCGAATCGCGGCACAGGGCGCTTGGAGATGCTCTCGCGACAGCAGACGCTTTCATCGCGATGTTAACTAGAATTGGTAAAAATAACGTAACTCGTTTCATACGGAACGCTCACAAGTAACGATTGCAATCTTTGAATATGCGATCGCCTTTTTTCGGTAATTCTGTGGACCACTGCTGGAAAGTCTTTCACGACAAATCGCAGATTTTTCT
>NZ_DJHG01000006.1:0-1371 GCF_002432955.1 Mesotoga sp. UBA5825
TCTTCCGGAAATACCTGGGAAGCCTCGTCAAAAATGGCGACATCGAATTTGAACTTTTCCGGATCGGTGAATACGCTTACTGAAAGAGGGCTCATCATCATGCATGGTTTCAGAACTTGAAGGAGGTTTGGTGTTTCCGAAAATAGTCTTCTGATTGATTTGTTTCGTCTCTTCTTGGCTATCTCTCTTCTCAGAATAGATGTCTCGGCACTTCCAGAATTCACAAGATTGGAAACCGGAATCCTCTGGGCGAGGAAAGAAGCCAGTCTCTTTCTGGCATACAGCTGTTGTTTTGAATCAAGTAACCGGAACTCTTTAACAAGAAGATTGTGGTCACTTGTGGAGAATGAGTTCAAAACCTCATCCTTTGCGTAGAGCTCCGACAAGAGGTTGCTATAAAAACCCTTTAGGAAGACTTTGTCAAGCACATCGGACCCAACTTCACTTTCCCTCGCTCTTTCGAGAAAGTCTTCCAGTCCAGCCTTCTCGAGAAAAATGATACTCTTCTTCATTGAAAGCCAGTCATCAAGTTTTGGAAGCGACTCTTGTAGTCTTTGGACAAAATCTTCAAAGCCTTCAAAGTCCGAAAGAGACTTGCCGTCAGAAAATGGTTCCGTGATAACCATATCGGATACTTCCTCTAGATGCTTGAAAAATGAATTTGTTGCCGTGATTCCACGCTTCACCCAGTCACTCCTGCCTGATATTGCCTGCTGGTTTGGGTTTCCTTTCGGCAATATAGAAAAGAATGAGAAGTATTCAATCAGCTCCCTTAGGTCTGATTCACTACTTCTCAAAGCTTTCTCCAAGTTATCATAACTCTCGTTGAAGCTCTTGATTACCCCTTTTGAGCTTTCAAGAAGACTTATCAACTCTTTCTCGTTGCAGGCTTTTGTCATTAGTCCACATTGGGAGAGAACTCTTTCCGACTTCTCCAAATCTTCTACGATTCTCTCGTAATTTAAAACTCCATCATATTTAAGCGAAGAAAGGATGCGGACATTCTTCTTATAACCTCCAAACAACCTACCAAAAAAGCTGTTGTATGAGCTCGAAAACTTTCTTTGAAGCTCATTGTGATTCAACTGAAGAATGGCCGGTCGATATCTCGTCAGAAGCGAGGCGGTCTCCTCAAATAACTTGACAGATTTGAGAGCATTAGAGATTCCCAAAAGTGAGCGAAGAGCATCAAACTGACGGGTGACTTCACTGTGAGAAACCTTGACCTCATCTATCGCGCTCTTTAAGTTAATGAAAGAATCTCCATAACTAGATGGAAGTTCTCTCTTAATTGTTGAAACATGAGAAAGAACCTCCTCTGCTAACTTCAAGGCCTTTTCTTCGGCCGAACTTCCGGACTCAAACAAGTCA
>NZ_DJHG01000006.1:1391-4589 GCF_002432955.1 Mesotoga sp. UBA5825
ATCCTAGAATTTGTATATTCGAGTTCCTTACTGATAGACGATCTCCACTCAAGGGATGTTTCCTCGCCTATCTTCCTTAGTTTTCCTATAGTGTCTCTTATCTTCGTCAGCGATTGACGAATGCGCATTACGAAAACGGCATCAGGAGCAACTGCCTTGACTTTGTTAAGGACATCCTTCTTATGGTTGCGATAAATTTCGGCGTGGCGCTTCAAGTTGTCAAGATTGTTGATAATCTTGTCCAGTTGATCATGCGTGAGATCTTGTAGTTGTGCTACATCAAAACTCACAAGATCTACGTCATGCAAAGCTGCCAGATTGCCGTGAAGCTCAAATGCTGAAATCTCAAGAGAAGTTCTCTTTTCGTGCAGTCTTCTAACATAGCTGTTGAGTCTTTCTCTTATCTCCTTGAGTCTAGAGAGTTCACGCTCCAGGCTTTTCGTATCTACAGCATGGTTGTTAGCTTCATTTAGCACTCGTTCCAGCTCGTCCAGGACCACTCTCTTCCCTGTTTTCTTACTGTGAAGCTCCAGGCAAAAATCTCCCAATTCACAATCATCCAGACGGCGCTTTACAACTTCGAGTGCTGCCATTTTCTCGCTTACGAAAAGGACTCTTTTACCCTGACTCAGGGACTCCGCAATAATATTCGCTATCGTCTGACTCTTTCCAGTCCCGGGAGGTCCCTGTATCACGAGGTCTTGACCGCTTTTCACGGCAAGGATAGCCTCTTGCTGACTCGAGTCGGCATCTAGTATCTGATAGCAGTTTAGAGGATCGTTTTCCACATCCAAATCTGGAAGCTCGTCGTGTTCATTATCTGGTGCAATCAACGGCTTCCCCTCTGCAATTGTTCTCAACACAGAGTTTTCGAATATCATGTCTTCATAGTTCTCAAGGTCTTTGTACATGGCAAGCTTGGCAAAAGAGAAGACCCCTAAAGCCACGTCTTCAATAACCGACCAGCCCTCGATCGGTTCAATTAGCTTTCTGACTTTTACAAGTAGATCTCTTAGGGTCGACTCCTCAAGCGACATTTCCTGATCATAAGTAGATTCCAGGTCAAGGCCAAATTCCTGCAGTTTTTCGGAAAGTGTTGGATTAAGTACAATGTCGTCATCGATGATCCTTACGGAATAGGGTGAGGCAATTGTCTCGCGGCTAATGGAAACTGGAACAAGGAGTAAAGGGGAAACCACAAAGCTCTTGTTATAATCTAATTCTTTCCACTTGAGGAAACCGAAAGCCATAAAAAGGGTATTGATTCCCATTTCCTCGTAAGAAGTCCTGGACTTAAGTTTTAGTCTATTGAGAACAAGATTCATTTCCTTTTCTTCGCGGTCAGCCTGTATCTGGTTTGCTTTAAGGGAAATAGCGCTTTGATATTCTTGCTCTTTATCATCTTCAGGAGGAATCGGAACGAAGTTCATCTCTTTTTCTTGGACAACAATCTTACTGAAAATCTCACTGCTTGAAGGCTTTATAAGCATCAAATTGCTCGTCTTGCTGGTCCTGAAGTTGATCAGCCTGTTTCTCATTGTGAGATCTAGCAAAGCTTTCTTCCACTTGTCGACCTTAACGGAAACAGCGTCATTGTTTTCCATGAGATCCCTCCAAAAGCCTATCTCATACTACCGGTCTAAACAGAATAAACTAAATGATACACGCAAAACGCTGACTCAACTCACTTAAGAGTCTCTTTTTTTGCCTCGAATCAAGGATCCGTACATTCTGGTTGGCAGCACCGATTGGCTTTTTGACATACAACACTCGAGATGAACTTCTCTGGAAATCTCGAATTGCTAATGTTAACTCTGTATCTCCATATGTTCATACATTGCAGAAAACAGATTAAGCTCATTTGTCTAGAGAGATTGTATCATTTTGTAAGCAAATGAAACAATGTGAAGACCTAGGAATAATGACTTTAGATATTTGGGAAGCAAACCCCGAAAGTGCGCACTCTGGCAAATTCAAGATCAATGTATGAGATGTCTTGATTATTGAATCATCGGCAAAATACGGCGTGGCATGACTTGGGGCAGACTCTTCTTTCAAGACTTCTTTTGCTTTTAACAACCGTTCGTCTACCTTTCGTTTCAACCATTTTCACCTCTATTTCTTCTGTGGAACTTAGTGTACTCCCATCCAGTGAGTTGTAAGCATTAAGTAAAAGAACTTCCATGCACCATAAATCACATGTGTAAACAGAAATCATCTTCGCTTCAAAAAAGGCAGAAATTTGAAATTCGCAACCCAACCCACCCTTTGTCGAAAGTCTAAGGCTTTCTTGCCTCTCATGACTAGTCATTTACAACAGCCTTGCTCCAGTCAAATTGAAGAACTTCGGTGAAATCTACGTCGACGCCACCGGCTCTGGATAAGGTGATTTCAACCTTGTCTATTCCATATGAACCTGACCAATCATCAGGTGGACAATGAAGCAACATAATGGTATCGGCTTCTGCCAAGTATGAACCGTTTCCTTCAAAATCCTCTATTCTTGGCATCTTTCCAGCATTTCTGTACGCTGAGTGTTTCAGCTTGGTCGCAACGATGAATACAATGCCCAGGGTCATTCCAACTTGCTTTAGAAGGCCACAAGCTTTCCTCTTTCCTGACAGGAGGTAAAGGTCGTCGATGAAGAAGATTTCGACCCCTCTAGAGTGATGGAGTTCGGCAGCAACTTCTATCGTTCTTTCTATGCTACGTTCCTTCAAATCTACAATATCTAATGTGAGCTGCTTCAGTTCATACAAACTGCGATTCAATTCATCTAATTCATCTGTGGGCAGATCTTTCGTATCTTCCAGCTTTAGCTGTGATTCGAAAACTCTTCGCAAAAGTCTTGTCTGAAGGTTTTTGGAAGGCTCGCTACATGAGAAAAAGGCAACTCGCCCACCTTCAAGTGCGAATTTATATGCCAGGTTTAGCAGAAACGTTGTCTTTCCGCTCATATGGAGTCCTCCAACCACTACTAGATGCCCGCTTGTTATTGGTTGGAGATAATTAGATAGACCTCTGTAAGGCCAGTTCAGATTCTTCATAAACCACCTCGAAGTATCTGCCGTTGATCTGCTGTTAAGCTTACCATTCCACAACTTAAATCTATACTACAGCAGCTACACTGCCTTCATTAAATCATTAAATAGGGCTTCCTGTTAATGCTTTGGCGAAGAGGTTTGTTGAATTCCGTTT
>NZ_DJHG01000005.1:0-10622 GCF_002432955.1 Mesotoga sp. UBA5825
TTCAAAGATCGAGATCCTGGCCGGAAGCATGCCAGACACAAAGCTAGAAAAGACCGTCATCCCGATGTGCAACTGATCGGGATCTCGAGTCTTGAAATCGATATACGCTTGAAATCAAAGACCCGATGTAGGCTTTGAGGAGACGTCCTCCGTTAACCTTCCAAGAGCAGGGATCCGTTCGCCGAAAAGAGCAACCGAGAAAGAGCATTGTCGAGATCTTCGCTGCGCTCACGAGAAGGCGAGAGAAAAGCATCCCTTTACTATCTGTGTACAGGAAATGAAACGAAAGAGTTTGGGATAGTGCCACATACGCAGTGCTTTCAATGATAAACTCTCAAGTGAATCAGCTGATTTTGATCTGGCGGGAGAGGCAATGGACGACTACTTGGGCTACAACAAACCTGAATACAAGAGAACGAGAAAACTTGCGATCTTCGAGGGCTCGTTCTTCAACATGGCCTTTCTGGTTACTCAAGGCTTCATAGTAACCGGTCTAGCTCTTGAATACGGCGCTTCTGAGATGCTAATCGCCATAATTGGAGTTCTCCCTACGCTTGCTCAACTAGTTCAGCTGCTTGCGCCATTCGTGATGAAGTTTTTCAAGGACAGGAAAAAGGCGATGCTTTTCAGCGCACTTATCGGGAGGATACCACTTGCCTTTATTCCCGTTACACTTGCCCTGGGGATTAAATCGCAATCGCTGCTGCTGATTCTCCTTTCTTCAGTTGCGTTTGGTAACTCTCTTGTGGGCACTTTCTGGGCTTCGATAATGGGAGACGTGATCGATCCCGAAAAGACAGGTAAATATTTTGGTAGACGTAATCTGATTCTATCTCTGAGCACAATGCTTATAACTCCTTTGTACTCGTTCATACTGGACCGTTATACGGGTTCTTTGGGATTTGTTATTGTAACTTCTATGGCAAGCGTATTTGCAGTAATAACGATTGTTCTTCTCAAGAGCCACTATGCTCCTCCAGTGAAGACGTTTGGCCAGGGAAGAGTGTTCAAGGAAGTGTTTGGTAATCTCAGATTCAGGCAGTACCTGAAGTTCGCTGTAGTATGGAATTTCGCTATTACTATCTCCGGACCTTTCTACGCCTACCACCAGCTTGTGAATCTCGAGATCAGCTACTCGTATCTGAGTGTTATGAGTATAGTCGCCTCACTTGCCTCCATGATGATGTACGTTGTTTGGGGCAAGATATCCGACCAGATAGGACACCAGTCGGTTGCGGAATTTGGAGTACTTGGAGCAACGATTCTCGCCCTTATGTGGATTTTTGTCACCCCTCAGACGGCGGCTATTCTACTGCCCGTAGATGCGGTAGTAACTGGGATTGTATGGAGCGCAATCAACCTGTGTATCTTCACAATGATGATGGGCATGATACGCGGCCAGTCAGTTGAGTCCTACGTCGCAGTGCAGGCCTTTTTGAATGGGATTGGCGCTTTGGGAGGTTCACTTCTCGGAGGACTAGTTGCTTCCTATCTGAAGGGAAAAAGCATTACAATCTTCGGCATCGACTTCTACGGAATCCAGGTGATCTTCCTTCTGGGCTCCTTCTTCAGGTTTACTGCGTTTCTTCTTCTCAAGAGAGTGCAGACGACAAAGATCAAGACTGTGCCTCAGGTCTTCTTCAACGTCATGTCTACTGTGGGAAGAAGAATGGCTACGAGACCGTATGAATTCCCCATGCTTCAACTCAGGCCTAAAAAGAGAAGACCTGAGGACGAGCCTTTGAAGCTCGACCTGCCTGCCTCTCTGGAGGATACAAGCGACATCGAAGAGAACACTTCCGAAGAACTCAAAGACGGCGCTGACCAGGAAAAGAGATCAGACTCCTAAGCGATATCTCCAAGCTCGTACTGCAGTCTGTGGAGATCCGAGTATATTCCTCCCTTTGAGAGAAGCTCATCGTGAGTTCCCGACTCTACAAGCATACCTTTATGAATCACCATTATTCTGTCTGCATTTCTTATGGTGGAAAGCCTGTGAGCGATCGTGATCATTGTCTTCTCTTTTGAAATTCTCTCCATAGCTTTCTGAATTAGAGCCTCTGTCTCTGTGTCGACATTCGCAGTCGCCTCGTCGAGAACAAGAATATCCGTATTGAAGGCAACGGCCCTGGCAAGCGCAATCAGCTGTCGCTCTCCGGCAGACAATGTGCCCCCTCTTTCAAGGATTACTGAATCGTATTTATCTGGAAGGCGATCAATGAAGTGATGAGCATAGACGTACTTTGCAGCCTCTATGGCCTTCTCCCTCGAAATCGTCTCGTCGAAGAGACGAATATTATCGAGAATACTTCCTGAGAAGAGGAAGACATCCTGTAGTACAACTCCAACCTTCTTGCGTAAACTCTGGAGATTGTAGTCGTAGATGTTCTTGCCATCTATCCTTATCTGGCCGCCCTGAATCTTGTACAGTCCGGTGAGAATGCTGATGATCGAGGTCTTGCCGGCTCCGGTTTCGCCGACGAAGGCGATCTTTTCCTTCGGCCTAACTCCAAAGCTGATGTCCTTCAACACTTTGTGCTCACCGTCATACGCGAAGGTCACGTTTTCAAACTCAACGCTTCCTTCGAGTGCTTTCGTGGCAGCCTCGTCTGGATTGTATGTCTCTTCGGTCTCGTCCATCAGCTTGAAGATCTTCTCGGCCGAGGCAAGCGCATTCTGTACAATGTCGTACTTTTCTGCGATGTCATTCAGCGGTCGGAAGAACATATCGATGTACGAAACGAAGGCAACAAGCACTCCGAAGGCCAGCGTGTTTCCCAGAATGCTTTTTACGCCAAACCAGATAACGATAGCTATGGTCACATAATAAAGAAGATCCAACAGCGGTCTGAAAATGGCAAATACCCAGAGCTGTTCCAAAAGGCTCTTTAGGTGGCTCTTGTTAACCGAATCGAACTCGCTCTTCTTCCTGACTTCCTGATTNNGGTAGATAGGTTAAGCATTATTATGATGATTCCTCCCAGCAGGAGGACGTCTTTCACCATCGACGTAATGACACTTGTAAAGAACTCGGCAAGATTCTGCGTGTCGTTAGCAACCCTAGTCGCCAATCTTCCGCTGGGATTCGTGTCGAAAAACCTCATCGGCACTCTCAGAAGATGCCGGAAGAGGTCCACCCTGATACCATGAGTTATCTTCTGTCCCATGTAGGATGTTGCATAGACCTGCCCGTAATTGACGAAGAAAAGCGAGACGAGGATCAGGATCATGAAGATTGCTATCTGACCTATCCCGTTAAGGTCTTGCACCCTCAAGTCTCTGAGTTGTTCTTCGGTTATCGGATAACTTGTCGTACCGTCGGTCACACTGTAGAGACCCGACTCATCCTGTTGGAGATAGAAGGCTCCTTCATCGGATTCCGCGAAGCTAAAGGAACCGTTTTCTTCAACCACGACCAGCGAATACTGATTGTCCATGTAGTTGTCTATTGCTCTTCTCATCAGCAGCGGTGGAAGGAGATCAAGCGCCGAGGAGGCTCCGATCAAAATCAAACTGAGAATCAGAATAGCAACATAGGGCTTCGTGTACTTCCACAGCCTGAAGACGACTCGCCAGTCTTCAACCTTAAGTTTCTCTTCTACTTCGCTGTATACGTTTTCGGCCATGCTATTCCTCCTCGAGCTTTTCTTCTAACATCTGTCTGTCGTACATCCTCTGGTAAAGACCTCCGCCCTGAACTAGATCGGAGTGTACTCCCCTCTCGACTACCTTGCCTTCATGGAGCACATAAATCTCGTCGGAATCCACCACGGCCTTTAACCTGTGAGAGATGACGATTATCGATCTGGTGTCCTCGGAGTCCTTCAAGGATTTTAGAATCTCCGTTTCAGTCTCGGTATCGACGGCCGAAAGGCAATCATCGAGCACAACGAGTGGTGCCTCCTTTATGAGTGCCCTTGCTATAGAAATCCTCTGCTTCTGACCTCCCGAAAGGGTCACGCCTCTTTCACCCACAATGCTTTTGTACCCGTTGCTGAAGCCTTCGATATCCTCATGAATCGAGGCGATGCTCGCGTACTTTTTAACTTCTTCGTCGGATATTCCCATGTCTCCGAAACGAATGTTGTTTCCAACGGTCTCGGAGAAGAGAAACGTCTCCTGCGGAACGTAAGCAACATTTTCTCTTATCGCCTCAGGTTCCAGTTTATTTATATCCACTCCATCTATGAACAGCATCCCTTCGTCAACGGGGTAAAGCCTGGCGATCAATTTTGCAATCGTCGACTTTCCCGAGCCAGTGGTTCCGACGATGGCTATCTTAGAGCCGGGTTTGACTTCGAAATCAATGTTTTCAAGGGCAGGTCTGCTTCCGGTCGGGTAGGTGAAGGTGAGGTTCTTCATGACTATATGACCTTCAAATTCGTCGATTTTTACAGGGTCATCGGTAGTTATGTTGTTATCCTCTTCAAGGACTTCCATAAGCCTTCTGTAAGAGGCGCGTCCTCTCTGGATGATGTTGATCACCCAGCCAAAGGCCGTCATCGGCCAGACCAGCATTCCCAGGTACGAAGTGAACGTGATGTACTCTCCTAGAGTTATCTGACCCAGTATTACCATACGTCCTCCAAACAATGTTGCCAGCACAGTACCAAGCATAGAGAGAGTTTGAATCAGCGGGAAGAACATTCCCCAGACCCTTACCAGAGTCATGTTCTTCTCTACATACGTATCTGACTTATCGGAGAGAGTTCCATTTCTAAGGTCCTCGATTCCGTAACTCTTTATAAGCCGGACTCCCGAGATGGACTCTTCAATTGTATCTGTAAGATCGGAAAAGGATGCCTGGACCATTTTGAATCTCTTATGAATCATCTTTCCAAAGAAGGTTGAAACGATAGCCAGCGCCGGAAGCGGAGCGATTGAGATCCATGTCAGATTCCAGTTCGTGAAAAGCCCCATTGCAAAGATCGTTACAGTTACGAGAAAGACGGCATCTATGATCATGACAATCGCAGGACCCATAGCCATTCTCACGGCATTCACGTCGTTCGTGAATCTGGCCATAAGATCACCGACCCTCGTCCTGTCATAGAAGGTTGGTGGAAGCGTCAGAAGCTTCTCGAAGAGTGTCTTTCGAGCGTAGTACTCGAATTTTCTTGCCGCCCCCATTATGAAGACCCGCCAGAACAATCTCGTTATGAAAAGTCCGAAGGCAACCCCGATAACGGCAAATATAAGCAGTCTGACAAAACCTAGGTCCTGGGCACCACCTCTGATTTCATCTACTATCAATCCAATCACTCTTGGAGTAATCAACATTAGCAAATCGACAAGAATAAGAAAAATAGCGCCATAAACGTACCTTGGCCAGTTGTGTTTCAGGAAGTCTCTTATCAAAACAATCGCCTCACTAGTCCGGTAAACTAACTTAATATGATACACCATTTCGAGAGAGAACTCGTGATGGGTTCATTAAATATGGATTCTGAGTCTCTTCCTTTCCAATGTATAATAATATCATCAAATCCTTCATACAACTTTGGAGAAATCTGGGGGAAGAGAAATGAAGAGAGCGCTTCTAGTTTTCTCGGTAATTCTACTTGCGGTCACTGCTGCCTCGGTTGCAGTGGACTTTTCTGGCGGCGGAGGTAGAGGGGCCTATGAAATCGGTGTTTACGGCGCCTTGCTTGATCTCGGTTTGGAAATCGATGCCATTTACGGTTCCTCTGTAGGGGCAATCAACGCGGCCGGTCTTATCAGTGAGGGCTTTGAGGCTGCGAGAGATGTGTGGTGCAGCATAGATTACCTGGAGCTTATGAATGCCTCTCCTCATTTGTACGAACTGATCCAGGGAAATCTCCTGGGCCTGGATGCGATGGAGCTTGCCTCGGCAATGAGAACTCTCACCTCCGAAAATGGAATAGACATAGAACCCATGAGAACCAAGATGAAAGAAATGATCGTTGAGGAAAAGGTAATAGCGAGCGATGTAGAACTTGGAATCGTTCTCTACTCTCTCAGTGGCTTGCGACCTTACGCAATGTACAAAGACCTTATCCCAGAGGGAAAGCTGGTCGATTTTGTTCTGGCAAGCGCAAACTTTCCCGCCTTCACGCGTGAAAAGATAAACGGAGAGGTCTTCATAGACGGAGGCGTCTATTCTAACTTCCCTCTTTTCATGGCAAAGGAGAGAGGCCACGAAGAGGTTGTCGCAGTCGACCTTATTGGAATCTACTTTGGAGAAGCTCTCGCTTTTATAAACATCTTCACCGATGGAATGAAGGTCACGTTGATAGAACCTTCAGAGCAATTCGGGACAGTAATGACCTTTGATCCTGAGGTCTCGAAGAAGTATCTCATTTGTGGTTATCTCGATACAATGAAGAAGTTCGGTGTTTTACGGGGTGATAGCTATTTCATTCTAGGAGATGACGATCCCTTGAGAGCTCATTTTCTATCACTAGAAGAAGAGTCGAGAATTGAGGCGCTAAGACTTCTGGGGCTTGTAGGTGTCGAAGGCGAGACGGCAGAATACCACTACTACCGGGAATTCATTCCCTGGCTGGAAAGCATTGCGAAGCAACCCTACTCCAGGACCTGTCATCTCGTTACCGGAATGCTCGAAGAGATGGCTGCCTTTCTCCAGATCGAGAGGCTGGTTCCCTACTCGCCTTCATCTCTAATGTTTGAAGTCATTAAGGCGTTCAGCGCAGCTAAGTTCGAGAGCGAAAGGGATCTCAGATACATGACCAGATACAAAAAACTCTTTAATTTTCTCGAATTCATAGACGATCGGAAGCCCTGCACATCGGAACTTTCTACCGAGTTTAGATCCTTTGAAGAAGAGTTTCAGAAGTCTGTTGGACTTTTGGAACAAATTTGCTCGCAGCAATCCCGTATATCTCACTGAGTGAAAGCGGTCTCTTCAGCAGGCTCTTTCCGTAGACTATGTAATGTTTGTACTCCTGGCCTCCGGCACGCCGGGCATTTGCGATCATCGTGGCGTTCATTGAGCTGATCGATGATCCTTCGATTTCTTCGAAACCCATATTCTGGATATTTCTGTACGCTCTCAAGAACATGGCCGAAGGCACGCCCTTGTTTCTGAAATCGGGAACGACAAAGAGTATCGCCGCTCTTACGCGCGCAAGAGATTTTCTCTTACTCAGCAGCTTATACCAGCCAAAGGGGAGTAGCTTGCCGTCAATCTCGCGAATGAGCGGGCTGAAATCCGGCAGCGCAACAAAGTACCCTATTGGCCTTTCTCCTGATCTCGCGATGATTACCATTCTCTGATCGGCTACCGTCCTGAGTGTCTTGGCCATATCACACAGTTCTTCATATGTGGGAGGAAGAACGTCCTCTTCCCACTTCGGGATAGATTCTTCCATGATCTTCTGAAGATCCGCGGCGACATCCTTTAGCCGCTTGAAATTGGCCTCTTCAACGCGGAACCCGTAGCGATCCATTGCGATCTCGGTAAACTTTATCTCGCGCTCGGATATGACTTGCTCAAGATCGTATCTGAAGGCAAGATATTTCAAGTAAATATCGAAGTCTTCAAAAAAGTCAACATAGTAGGGGGGATTGTAAGGCATCATAACGGCAGGTTGATCTTCGAAGTTATCTATCAGTAGGCCTCTATAATCGTCGCCGTTAGTAGGGGAAACAGGTCCCTTCAGATACTTCATGCCTTTGCTCTTTGCCCAGCTTTCGGCAGTCCTAAGCAAGGCGTCGGCAACGGCCCTATCGTTTACCGACTCAAAGAGCGTGAAGTATGCATGCTCCACGGACTTCTCGCGGTTCATAACCTGTTCTATGCCCACGGCGAGCCTTCCCACTACACTACTTCCGTTCTTTGCCACAAAGAAATCGTGAGGACCGTTCGCAAGAAGCTGTGAGCTCTTGCTTTTCAAAACCGCTTTAATTTCATGGCTTAAAGGAGGTACCCAGAGGGGGTAATCGCGGTATAGTCCCCTTGGGAGCTCAATGAACTCTTTCCTCTCGTGACGGCTCTTGACTTTGACAATTTTCAAAATTAGCAACTCCTAGAAAAAACGTATGGACAATTCTAGCACGATTAAAGATAGCTCTCTAGTGGACAGTGGAGTTGCCTTCCAAAGACCTCACATCTGAGATGTAATTCTTGAGATTCGAGTCGGAGATACTTCCCCCGCTCCCGTCTACTGTCACGTAGTACTCAGATGTGATCAATAAATTCTTTCCCTTGAAACCGGGTCTGATCCGTGTATAGTCTCCCACAAAGACGTTACTCAGTTCAACGCCGCTGTGGATTTTGCAGTTGGATCCAATCATTACCGGCCCTTCTAGTTTTACGTTCTTTTCAACTATCGAACCCGCCCCAACATATACCGGGGTGATGATCTTAATGCTCTTCTCAAGGACCGAGCCCGTACCTCTCCAGAAACCCTCGGTCACTTCTCTTCCGGAAGGTTTGAAGCCCTTTATCCTTCCCTCGAGAGCCGCGCCGAGTATCTCGAGATAATCGGAGTTCCTTCCTATGTCATACCAGTCTATCTTCGTGTCGAGCGAGAAGACCCTTTCTCTCTTCTGAACAAGCAGGGGAAGAAGCTCACCGCCGATATCGAAGAACTGATTCTTTGGGATGTAGTTGAAGACTTCGGGTTCAAATATATAGATGCCCGTGTTAGCGAGATTCGATTTGGCCTTTTCAACCGCCGGCTTTTCTTGAAAAGATTCGACCCTTCCCGCCGAATCGCAGACGATAATTCCGTAGTTGGGAATCTTGTCTCTCTCGACTTTCTTTGAAATAATTGTCGCTACAGAGTCGCTTGCCCTGTGGAATTCATACGCCTTTGCTAGATCGAAATCTACTATCGCATCGCCGCAAAGTACAATAAATGTCTCATTGAAGAAGCCGGACTCTTCTTGAATCTTCTTCAATCCTCCAGCCGAACCAACGGGTTCAGGCACCAGCTGCCCCTTCTCAAAATGCCCTTCGAAGGAGTATCCGACTCTCAAACCATATCTGTACCCGCTCCTTACATAATTCTGAAGTACTCCTGCGAGGTGAGAGAGATTGATCATTATCTCATTCACATCATACTTGGCAAGCAGCTCAAGAATAAACTCTATAACCGGCTTCTCAATAATGGGAAGCATCGGTTTTGGCAGCCTGTTCGTCAGCGGTTTCAATCTTGTTCCGGCTCCGGCTGCTAAAATCATGGCTTTCATCCAGACTCCTCCTATCTCTTAACAGATCTCAGATTTTTGTAGACTACCAACCCTCCAACTGCAAGCAGCGAGATTCCTATGAAAATTCCAAGCACTTTCGGCGCCAGTGCTATGAGCAGAAAGAGTATGGAGATTGCCGATAAGAACGATGCCGCAACCAGAATGCCATTATCCTTTTCAACTCCGGCAAAATACGACTGAAAGAGGCCAACGGCAGGAGCGGCTATGAATAGCGCCCAGCCGCCTCCCATTATGAAGCCCGGGAAAATAACATTGAAAGTCAGGATTACAGCGACCGTTAGCAAAATGCCTGCAGGCACAAAGAGATTCTTGTCACGTCCAGTGAATGCTCTGTATTCCATGAAAATCCCAGGAATCCAGATAAGCAATAGCCAGAGATTGAGAGTGAACGATCTGACAAAAATGATCAGGATCCCAAGCAGAATCATTATGGCTCCAATTATAGTTCTCATAAGAGCGTTCCTGTTCATCAACCATCGCCTCCAGTTAGTTCATTCATCGGAATTATAACAAGAAGAGGTGCCTTTAGGTATTCAAATCAAATACCTGAACCTTTAGATAGGCTTCTGATGAATGGAAAGAACACCTAAGGTGGGCAAACCCGATCAATCCATTTTACTGAACAAGAAAAACCATAGAACCGTCCGCGAACTACTTTATCGATGATTTTCCTGTCAAGTGAAGGATATCGATACGGATAACACAGGTGGCCTTCAAGGCGTTTTTAATCTCCTCTACTCCATTCTCAAAGTAATCTGCCGAATACTTTGAAAGGAGCTTCATTAAGGCCTCTGTCTTCTCCCCATCGTCTTCCAGTATCGAGGCTTTTCCAAAGGCGATGGCGCTTCTAAAGATCGTTGAAAAAGACTCCGGAATCACTTTAGATGACTCAACAACACAGAAAGAAACATTAGCGTTTTGAGAAAGGTTGTCTAGCTTGTGACCGGTGATTGCGCAGTGCACGAAAATGCAATTGTTTTCGTACGTGTAATTCACAGGGATCCCGTAGGGCATCCCCCATCTATACCCACAGTAGATAATACCCCATAGGAACCGTTTTTCAGAATCTCAGTAGCTTCGTTCAGCGGCAGCTCCTTATCCCATCTCCTCATCTTCCTGAACTGCAAAACCTTCACCCCCCGGATGTCTCCTTTGTATTGTACCTTATAAAGCAAAGACAAAAGGCGATGTTGGTCGATCGTTGACGTTACATCGTTATCGTCATCGGGAAAGACCCCGCAGATCGCTGGAAGAATCGCTTTTCGCTGGTCGCTGAGCGCTTTGAAGAAACGTCCTCCGTCCTAGAGCATGGACCCGTCCTACGATAAGATCAATTGAGAAAGTGAGTTGTCGAGACGTTCGCTGCACTAACGGAGAGGACGAGAGAAAAGCCAGTCTGCTTACGCAGGCCAGTCAGGCTTCGC
>NZ_DJHG01000127.1:0-6453 GCF_002432955.1 Mesotoga sp. UBA5825
CAGCCTTGCGTCCGCCGATGCTCTTCGGCGCCTTGCGTCTAATTTCAGCAGTGTCTTTTGAGAGGTTCTTCATGGAGCTTTGTAATCGTGGTATGTAACATATGTTACTGATGAAATCCGTTTCAGAGGATACGATCTATTTATAAGACATGGAGGTGAAGAAGTGAGCGAGCTCTTTAACAAAGAAGAATTCCTGAAAGGATTGATAAAGAGACTGCACGAAAATCCGGATAACATCGAGAGCATAAGGGGAGATTTCATGAAAGTTGTGAGGGAATTAACCCCCGTCGAAATCGCACAGTTAGAGCAGAAGCTCGTAGAAGAGGGGATGCCGCCCGAAAGTATACAGCTTATGTGCAACGTTCATCTCGACGTATTTAAGGAGGCGTTGGACGAAGACGATATCAATGTCGAGCCCTGGCATCCTCTCCACATTCTGATAGAAGAGCATAGAGACATTCTTAACAAGTCTAAGGCGCTGCGGGATGTCGCGTCCAAGATCGGCAGAGGGAAGTATGGAGAAGAAGAGGTGAAGCGACTATCTTCGCTGATTGATTACTTTGAACTTGTTGAATCGTATTTCTCTAAAGAAGAGAATGTCCTTTTCCCGTATCTTGAAAGACACGGCCTCGTTCAACCACCTGCGATAATGTGGAAGGAACACGATGAAGTGAGAGAACTGAGGAGGAAATTAGGAACTGCAATCAGGAATCTGAAGGATGGGCAAAGCAATACAAACGAATTGGCAATAGGTATTTCGGAGATCTTTTCAAACCATATCTATAAGGAACACAAGATACTTTTCCCCTCTTCGCTCAAACTGCTTTCCGAGAAAGAGTGGGAGGAAGTCAGAACTCAGTTCGACGAGATTGGATACTTCGCTTTCGAGCCAATGCCATTTGCTCCATCGGCGGCCGAACCTGAAGAGCAGAGTGTCGAAGGCCTTGTGAATCTGGGAAGCGGTTTCTTGAAAGTCGACCAGCTCAGGATACTTCTTAACAACCTTCCATTTGACATTACTTACGTTGACGAAGACGATGTAGTTCGATATTTCAGCGAAGGAAGGGAAAGAATATTCACAAGGACGAGAGCGATAATCGGCAGAAAGGTTCAGAACTGCCATCCTCAGAAGAGTGCCCATATTGTTGAGAAGATTCTTTCTGACTTCAAGAGTGGAACAAGAGACGTTGCTCAATTCTGGCTTAACCTCGAACCTAAAATGGTTCATATAAGATACTTTGCGTTGAGAGACAACGACGGGAAGTACGCGGGTACGCTCGAGGTCACTCAGGAGATATCTGAAATCAGGGCACTTGAAGGCGAGAAGAGGATCTACGATCCTCTGGACTAGCAAAGGCGAAATTCGAAAACCAGGCGCAGATATTGTAGAATAGAGTGTACCTACAGTAATCTTCAATTTTCTTTCGGAGGTAATACGATGATTCGCAGAGAGATTGGAAATACGGGAGAGAAAGTATCTGCCCTGGGATTCGGTTGTATGAGACTCCCAACGCTCGACGAGCAGTCTATAGATGTTGAGGAAGCTACGAGAATGCTTAGGTTCGCTATCGACAATGGTGTTGACTATGTCGACACCGCCTGGGGATATCATAATGGCCAGAGCGAACCCTTTGTCGGACATGCTCTTCAAAATGGCTACAGAGAGAAGGTTCATCTTGCAACCAAGCTTCCGAGTTGGTTGATCAAGAGCAGGGAAGACATGGACTACTATCTCAATGAGCAGTTGAAGCGTTTGAGAACTGACGTGATCGACTTCTACCTAATACATTCCCTAAACAAGAGATTCTGGAAGAATCTCACGGAACACGATATCTTCGATTTCATGGATTCCGCCCTTTCCAGCGGAAGAATCAAACATATCGGGTTCTCTTTTCACGACACTGTAGATGTTTTCAAGGAGATCATCGATTCCTACGATTGGGAGTTTTGTCAGATTCAGTACAACTTCCTGGATACAGAGCATCAGGCGGGCTTTGAAGGCCTGAAATATGCGGCCGGTAAGGGGATAGGAATCGTTGTTATGGAACCTCTTCGTGGAGGGAAGCTCGCATCAAATGTACGGGAGGATATCCTTTCAATTTGGCGGTCTACAGGGATTGAGAGATCGCCTGCCGCCTGGGCGCTTAGATGGGTCTGGAATGATCCTGCCGTCGGTGTTGTGCTCAGCGGGATGTCGAACATGGATCAGGTTAAGGAGAATATTGCAACGGCCAGAGAGGCTCTTCCCGATTCCTTATCTGCTTCAGAACTTGCTATCGTCGAAAGGGTCAGCGAAGAATACAAAAAGAGTATAAGAGTGAACTGTACCGGCTGCAATTATTGCATGCCATGCCCTAACGGTGTGGCGATTCCAAGTTGTCTGGAGTTCTTCAATGATGCATACATGTTTGACAGCATCGAGGACCACAAGAATGCCTATTTGAGATTTATCAAGGAAGAGAGTAGAGCCTCGAACTGCATCGAGTGTGGACGTTGCGAAGAGCTCTGTCCTCAGGGAATTCCGATAATCGAGAGTCTCAAGGAAGTTGCTGCGCTCTTCGAATAGGGTTACCGTTAGAGAAGCCACCTGTTTCTTATAGAGCTGCTATTTTCCTTACGGGTGCTATATAATTGTGCCGTATTCATACATCCAATTGAAACCTTTCGGGGAGGTAGTTGTTTATGACTGGAATAATACTTGCTGCTGGTCAGGGAAAGAGAATGAAGTCAAGACTTCCAAAAGTTATTCACAGGATCATCGATAGACCTATGATCAATTGGGTTGCCGCTTCCCTGAGAAGGGCAGGCGTAGACAGGATAGTTGTCGTAACGGGTTTTGAAGCGGATAGAGTAGAAGCTGTCCTCGATGAAGATGTTCTCTCTGTCAGGCAGATCCCTCAGCTTGGCACCGGGCATGCGGTTATGACGGCGGCCGAATACCTCGATGACGAAGAGGTCGTCGTTTTGGCTGGAGACGAACCTTTGGTGAGAGTTTCCACTCTGGAAAAGCTAATTTTGACTAGAAGAAATGGTGATTATGATGTTGTCTTTCTCACTATGAAACCTGCAGATCCCACCGGCTATGGAAGAGTCGTGAAAACCGGAGACAAGATCAGAGTAGTTGAACACAGGGACGCCGATCAAGAGACGAGAAAGATAGATGAAGTGAACACGGCAATTTACGCGTTTAAGGGAAGCTTTCTCAGAGATGCAGTTAAAAGATTGTCTAACGACAACGATCAGAAGGAGTACTATCTTACCGACACGGTGGCGATGGCTGAAAGGGCAGATACTATCGTTGTAGAAGATACCGATGAAGTTCTCGGCGTAAACGACAGAATTCAGTTGGCCGAAATAACCAGAATAGCTAAGAAAAGAATAAACGAAGAACACATGAGAAACGGAGTGACGATGGTCGATCCGGAGACGTGTTATATTGGTCCGGACGTTGAAATCGGTATTGACTCGGTAATTGAGCCTATGGTCTTCATAACCGGAAAGACCCGTATCGGCGATAACTGCTTGATAGGTCCGATGACAAGAATCGAGAATGCGATCGTTGAAGACGACGTAGAGATAATTCGCTCCGAAGTAGACTCCGCAGAGATCCGTTCTGGAGCTAGAGTCGGTCCCTTTTCAAGGTTGAGGCCGGGAGCCATTGTGATGAACAATGCTCATGTAGGTAATTACGTCGAGCTCAAGAAGACGGTTCTCGGGAAAGGGTCGAAGGCCCAGCATTTGACCTATCTAGGCGACACGAATGTAGGAGAGAATGTCAATATTGGCGCAGGTACGATCACCTGTAACTATGACGGAAAGAACAAGCATAAGACGGAGATTTGTAACGGCGCCTTCATAGGCAGCAACACATCTCTGGTCGCCCCGGTGAAGATAGGCGAACGCTCTGTAACCGCTGCCGGCTCAGCTATTACTGAAGATGTTCCACCTGACTCGCTTGCGTTCGGCAGAGCCAGACAAGTCGTGAAAGAAGGAAGATATCCAAAAAATAGAGGGCAGGAGGAGAAAAACTGATGCCGTACCAGACGAACGAGATGAAGGTTTTCGCCGGTTCTGCGAGTCTTCCGCTAGCCGAAAAAATCGCGAAACACCTTGGAATCAGGCTTGGAGATTGCAGAACAAAGAGGTTCTCCGACGGGGAGATTAATCTGAAGATCGATGAGACGGTTAGAGGTCATGACATCTTCATTATCCAGTCAACCAGTAGTCCGGCCAACGAGAACTTTATGGAACTCCTTATTATGATCGATGCTTTTAGACGTGCTTCGGCTCATTCAATTGCCGCGGTGATTCCTTACTATGGTTACGCACGACAGGACAGAAAGGCGAGAGGCCGAGACCCGATAACAGCAAAACTTGTCGCGAATCTTCTCACAACGTCTGGGGCGGGAAGACTGATAACTATAGACTTGCATGCAGAGCAGATACAGGGTTTTTTCGATATTCCCGTGGACAATCTCTGGTCATTTCCTGCATTTCTGAAGTTCTTCAGTGAAGGTGCGTTTAATAGAGACGAAATGGCAGTGATCTCGCCTGATATCGGCGGAGTCAAACGTGCCAGCAAGTTCGCTGCGAAACTTNNCGATTCTCGACAAGAGAAGACCGAGGGACAATGAGGCCGAAATGGTTCACATAATCGGCGATGTCGAGGGAAAGACAGCAATAATCTTTGATGATATAATTGACACCGGTCGTTCACTGGTAGAGGCAGCCAAGATGCTAAAATCCAACGGCGCGAACAAGATATATGCTTGTGCGACTCACGGGGTCTTCTCCGGCGATGCGAAGAACATAATTGCAGACTCGGAGATCGAGAAGGTCTTCATCACAGATACGATATTCCACGACGATCTTCCCGAAAACATATTGATGCTGTCGATTGCACCGCTTCTGGCAGAAGCGTTGACCCGAGTCAGAAAGAATCTGTCGGTGAGTATTTTGTTCAGATAGAGGAGGGAAACAAATGCACGAAATTAATCTCGTTGCTGAACCCCGCAACGGTGAAGTGAAAGCAAAGAACCTGCTTATTGAGGGCAAGATTCCTGGAGTGATTTACGGGGCAGAAATGGAGACTATTTCCATTAGCCTGGATAAGGTTGAGGTTTTGAGAATCATGAAAAGAGTAGCGGAGACATCTTCGATCGTTCTTACTCTGGATGGAAAGGAATACCATGCCTTCCTGAAGGGAGTGCAGAGAGACAAGGTTACTGACTCGGTTATTCATCTCGACTTCTTTGTTCCTTCCAGTGGTCATAAGATGGAACTCCGTATTCCGATCAGGTTGGTAGGCACACCGATGGGAGTAGAAAAGGGAGGAATAGTTGATCATATCGTCAACGAGCTTCCGGTTTCCGTTCTTCCGAAAGATATCGTGGAAGAGATTGTCGTTGATGTGAGTTCATTAGACGTTGGTCATGTTCTAAGAGTAAAGGATCTGGACATCCCTGAGGGAATAAAGCCCTTGCTTGACGACGAAGATGCAATTATGCTGATAGCGCTTCCAAGAGTTGCAAAGGAAGTTGAAGAAGAGGAAGCAGAAGAGCTTGAGGAAGGCGTTGAGCCCGAAGTAATCAACAAGGGAAAGAAAGAAGAGGGAGAAGAGGAATAAAGAGTGTTTCTCTTTGTTGGACTGGGAAATCCTGGCCCACGTTATGCGCTCACGAGACATAACGTGGGTTTTCTATTCGTTGATCAAATGATCAAACAAGGGCTTAGAAAGACTATTCAGAAGAGACTCTACGATGCTTATCTTCTTGAGGGGCAGACGAAGGTATATGTAGCGAAACCTCTCACCTTCATGAACCTAAGCGGTGTCGCTGTAAGATTACTCATGAAGGATATCAACTTCAGCGAAGGCGACACGTTGACTCTTGTGTATGACGATGTGTGGATCCCTCTTGGAAGAATAAGAATAAGAGAGAACGGCTCAGATGGCGGCCACAACGGCGTGAAGTCCGTCATTTCGGAAATTGGGACAAAGGAATTCCCGAGAATCAGAATCGGTGTTGGGCCGCTTCCGGAACATGGAGACATGGTCGACTACGTTCTCGGGAAATTCAGCGATGAAGAGTACGCCAAAGCAAGCAAGGCTGTAGATCTTGCGGTTTCTGCTGCGAAAGACTTGATCGCTGGCGACATACGAAAAGCAATGTCGTACTACAATGGCCTGGAAGCTACTTGACATTAGCAGACACATCATTATCCACATCATCTTTTCTTGAGTTCGATCATCTTATTCCTTAGTTCCAGAATCAGTCATCATTACCAAATTGACTCGATTTAATGCACTTCTGCGTACTTGATCTTTAGTCCCCGCTTGGGCATCGGGGAGTAGGCTCTTGCGAGAATAGACACTGACCGGTTCCGTATGAACCGCTGAACGCCTTGAGGAAACGTCCTCCGTAAGCCGTCCAAGAGCGAGGATCCGTTCACCGA